>JAKEGN010000052.1 GCA_022615525.1 Woeseiaceae bacterium | reverse complement strand
GAATATCGTCTTGATGCGGCCAGAAGGAGCGTCGACCCGGCTATCCAAGAGACTCAACTGTGTGAGAATTGTGTGATTGAGTGCTGCGCGGTTGTGATGAGTACTGCATTTGCAATGGACGTCCCACCAATTCGTTGCAATATTTTCAGTTACTTACAAATAGAATGACGTACTCCGAAGGCAGGGGTCGTGAGTTCGAATCTCGCCGGGCGCGCCATGTTCCCTTTTAAATCAATTATTTAACAATACCCCTCGCACGCCGCCGAAGCGGATTCCTGCCATTGTGTGAGATTCGTGTGAGTTGAGAACATTCCTGCAGTCCGGCCGAGATCGCCAGAGATTCTCCGGAAATACTTCCACGGTAACCTTGTGAATGCGATCTCCGAACGGCCCATTCGGCGCATGAGGTCCGGCCGGTCGGCAGCTCGACGGGTGTCATGCCGTCGTGCACCAGCAGCGCCCAATGGTTGGTTTCACCCCCAAAGAAGCCGTAGAACTTGTCGAAGCCGTTCCGGACTGGCCAGCGATCGGTCGGGCCCGAGGGGCTGACTTCCCACGCAGCCGTCTCGTGGTTCTTGCCGAAGTGAGCCGTGCCGTAACCGTTGTGGCGCAGCATCGCGGCCACGGATGCGACGATTTCCGGACGTCGCCCGGAAGCGCTGCCGCTGTTTCCGTAATTGACCCCATGTTGTTTGGTGGTTGCGGCCGCTGAGCAGGGCGGTGCGGGTCGGCGCGCATAATGCGGTCGTGTGGAAGTGGTTGTAGCGCAGCCCCTCATCGGCGAGCCTGTCCAGGGTCGGCATATTGGTCGGACCTCCGACGGTGCTCGGAACGCCAAAACCCATTTCGTCGATCAGGACAACCAGGGAATTCGGGGCGTTCGCAGGCGCCGTTACTTCAAATCGAGGCGGAGGTGCGGCATTCCGCGCATCCAACTCGTCGTAGATAGTCACTCCTATTGGTTTTTTGTCAATATTTCGATAATTGATATACAACGAGGAATTTCTATCAATATTCGACTCCCTTCCGTTGACGATCATGACACTCACACGGTGTGACTGAGTGCTGCACGGTTGTGCTGAGTACTGCACTTTCAATGGACTCTAGCGGCAGATTCAGCTGCTTCGTAACTGCTATATCACCGGCTGACATGTTTGATCATTGCGGTTACAGCATCGCTGGCATTCACGAAGCGAACGACGATATCCGGATGCGCCGTCGCAAAGACTCGAAAGACTTCGTCCGCGAATCCTTGCCCGAGGTTTTGAACGTCACGCATGTCCAGCTCGATTTCGGAAAACTTTTCGAGGTTGTGCAGGAGTCGTCTGGCCTCTGATCGGGACATGTAGTCCTGCCGCAGCAGCTTGACGAGCACGCGCGTTTTCCGAAACTGAAAATCGTACGCTTCAGGTGCGAACTCCGCAAACACGTTCTCCAGTCGCGTTCGAGAGTTTCTGGCAATTTCAAATGAGGCCAGCGTGCCCTTCAGAAATCTCGGCTCAGATACAAAAACGTCGGCGCGTTTGTTATCCCATTCGATTTGCAAACGGTGAGACCGCAACAAGAAACGGTCGGCCGCCCTGGACACAAAAAATATTCCCTCCCCCGAATGCGCATGAGGTTGAGTCGTTGTCTTGCCCTTAATCAGCTCGATCATAGCATCGTGTTCATTCTGCAGGCCGAGCTTGTCAGCGATCGAATAGAACACGCCGACGCCGGTATCCCTGATCGCAAACGTAGTTCTGATGGCTTCCAGCCGGACCTCGACCGTACATCGCTCGGACATTGAATGGTCGATCGCGTTGTTCAGCAATTCCGTGAACGCGTAGTGCACGATTGACTCAACAGGGTCCGGTAGCTGAGAAAGTGTCAGAGCGATCGCGATGTGCTCGTACACAGCGGATTCATCGAGCCCGCGGATAGCTAGATTGCGCTTCAGAGCCCGCGCGGGGGCCGCCGATTTAAAGGGGAAATATCTGGCGGCACGTGTTGACCCAGTTTTGACGATTTTCGAGTCAGCGAGAAGGCGGCGCAAATGCGGACTGACAGCCTGACGTGTGACACCGAGGAAATCGGCAAGCTCCGGCCCAGTTGCGGAACCGTTGTCGTCTATGTAGTCGAGGATCGACTGTTGTGTCTTCTTGGACATGCGCGCAATTGTAAACTAATTAGCAAGACTTTTAAAAGTCAATTGTAAAGAAAAAACCCTAATTGCCGACACGATTGTCAAGAAATAAGCAAGGCATAGGAATATCAATTGTCAAACAGACAATTGGCGAAGCGCGCCGATGCGCGGCCGCGAATCTTGTCGGGGCCACTCACGCGCTACTCTGCGGTTGACTGTTGCCTACGACCCTCCGGCCCTCCGGGCCAACGTCTTCGACGTTGTCCAGGACCGCTGCGCGGTTTTGTCGCGGCACTCGTGCATTCTGCGCATCGCACGCCAGGTAGAAACAAGGAATCAGACGCCCGGGATAGTAATTCGCCACACACAGGGCATTCCTCAGCAGTAACATCGTCTGCGAAAGGCCCGATAGATATGTCGTCCGACGGCACGTCACTGAGGACAAGCAAACCAGCGGGGAGAACTGAAGGGTGACATAACAAGGCGGGACTTTATAAACGGCACGCTGATAGTGGCGGGCAGTTCCATGCTGCCATTCGAGGTTACCGGGCAGGCCGCCATGGCGGCCATGGCTCCGTCGTATTAACCTCCTGCGCGCACCGGGCTAAGGGGAAGTCACCCGGGATCGTTCGAGCATGCCCACAGCCTCGCGTGGAATGGGCGTTCGGATTGGGGTCCGACCACTGAACTGTCAGAGGTATACGATCTGGTCGTCGTTGGCGGCGGGCTGAGCGGGCTGGCAGCTGCTTATTTTTTTCAGCAGAAGCATGGCAGCGACAAGAAGGTCCTCATACTGGATAACCATGACGATTTCGGAGGGCATGCCAAACGCAACGAATACACGATAGATGGAATCATGCGTCTGGGCGAAGGCGGGTCAGAGTCTTTCGAAGACCCTCATCGCTGGAGCAAGACCATGCTCGATTTCATAAGCGGCCTGGGTATCGACATGGATTTATTTCGGGCAGCGTATGACGTTGACTTCTACAAAAGGCAGACCCCGGGGCGAAGCGTCAGCTCGTGTTCCTGCGCCACACCGCGAGCAATGTGATGCCGTTAGGGGTGAGACGATAGTTTTCGAAGCCATCCGTCGAGCCAAAGGCGCACTCCACGAGCTTCTGCTTCCTCAGCTTGTCGAGACTTTTCTGCACCAGCGACGGACGAATGGTGAGGCGGCCGGCAAGCTCTGGTACCGACAGAGTGTATCCCGGCCGCAGCCCGGCACCGTTTCTCAGCACGGCGACATCGATGTCGTCGAATTCCACTTCGAACGCGCGCTCGATGCGTTGAATTCGTCTCCCGGCAAAGAGCAGCCGGACCGCGCACACGAGTCGCGTGCGAAGATTACGCAGGCCCTGCTCAAAGCGGAATTCCACCGTCAGCCATACAGCGAGCAGAACGCGGACAATATTCCTGATCAGCCGCAGGAGCTGCCAGATCAGGACGATAATCAACAACCAGCACAGCGCAGAAGCAATGTTGCGAAGCAACAGCGCACCACCGTCGGCCAGGATCGCTGCCTCCGGCGTTCGAGCGACGATCGACAGCACGTAGTCTCCCGGCAATAGAAACAGTTCGTACGCGGCAGCTTGGGCTGCCAGTGCGAAATCCTGAAGCGGCATCGACCAGTTCGAGACCACACTCTTTTACCGGATCCAGGGAAGGGTGTCCCGAACTATGTTGCTGCCGCACCGTCCAGACTGTGATGTAGCTCACAGTTCGTAATGAGGCTTTCTTACGCATTTTCGGGCAGCCGCAAAGCTGAACGGAATCAAGGAACCGCGGGCGAGTCCAGCCCCTGCCGCAGGCCCGTAGGCTCTACCAAGTTATTGATAAAAAAGAGTGACACGGTCAATACCGGGCAATCGACGCGTCCGCACCGGCAGCGTTTTGTGATGTGAATCACTGTCTCGGATGCGAACTTGCCGAACACTTGCGGCTTGCTGACATGGATACGCAGCCACCTCCAGTGCCTGAAGGCTGCGAACGGATAAGGACGAGGACGATGCTCACTTTCCTCCGCATTGTGATGATTGCTTTGCTGGTTGGCGGTCCCGCGGGCGTGAGCGTTGCGCAGGAGCTCTCGGGCGATGACATGCGCAGCCTCGACGACCAGGTTCAGGAGATCAAATCGGACGTCCTGAGCATTGCCTCGGAGCTCAACAATCTAGAGGAACGATTGCTGTATCCGTCCAATACCCAGGTCGCAGTATTCATTGCAATAGCCAGGGACGAGACATTCCGGCTCGATGCCGTGCAGATCGAGATCGACGGTGAGCTGGCCGCGCATCACATCTACAGCTTCAACGAGCTCGAGGCACTGAAGAAGGGTGGGGTCCAGCGCATCTACACCGGCAACGTTACGACCGGTGAGCACCAGATGAGCATCGCCGTCATCGGCAAGCTGAAGAACGGCGACGACTTCACCCAGTCGGACACGATCGCTTTCGCCAAGAAAGTGGAACCGAAAATCCTGGGCGTCACCCTGACCGGAAGCGGAATCAGCGTCGGAGACTGGTAAGCCATGTTTCGAGTACCGTTCCCCGCGATCGGGCTCCTGCTGTTCGGCTCATTGGTGATGAGTCCGGCTCGCAGCGATGAGCTGCGAGATCTGTATTTCGGTGAGGCGCTCTTTTACGCGCACAGGGGCCTCTGGTTCGATGCACTGGAGCGGCTGGACACCGAGATCCAGCAGCACGACGGTGTGGATGAACCCGAGCTCGACTCTCTCTACTATCACATCGACGACGCCGAGTTTGCCCTCGGCGATTTCGAGTTGCGCTACCGGATGCACCACCGCGCGGGGCGCGCCATCCGGGCAGTGCTCGAAGGTGATGTCGACGAGCTGGTGCGTAACGACGCGGCCTACCGGCTGGCGCGCCTGCACTTTCAGAAAGGCCAGTACGCCGATGCGCAGCAGGCACTCGGGCGAATTCAGGGCAAAATCCCCGCGGCGATCCGCGACGACATCGAGTTCCTGCGCGGGAATATCCTGCTCGCCGAGGGACGGCCCGCCGAGGCCGCCGACATACTGGAGCAGTTGCAGGATTCCGCGGGCTTCGGCGGTTTCGCCGCCTATAACCTCGGCATCGCCCTGCTCCAGGACGGGCAGCAACAAGCTGCGCGCGATCAGCTGGACAAAGCCGGACGGATCGTCAGCGATGATCCGGCCGTGCTGGCAATCCGCGACAAGTCGAACCTCGTCCTCGGCACCGTGCTTCTGGAGAGCGACCAGTATGCCGAAGCCGGAGCGGCCTTTAATCGCGTACGCCTTGACGGACCGTTCGCCAACCAGGCATTGCTGAGCGCCGGCTGGGCGGCGATGTCGACGGACCAGATCGAAAAGGCCGTGGTGCCGTGGAGCATTCTCGCCGAACGGGAAGTGACCGATGCCGCAACCCAGGAGGCGATGCTCGCGCTGCCGTATGCCTACGGCAAGCTCGATGTGCACGGCCGTGCTGCCACGTATTATGGACGCGCTCTCGATTCCTTCGGCATCGAGGTCGATCGTCTCAATGAATCGATCGTAAGCATCCGGGAAGGCAAATTCCTGGAAGCGCTGGTGCGGGAGGAGATACGGCACGACAAGGACTGGATCATTCGTCTGCGCGAAATGCCGCAGACGCCTGAAACGTATTACCTGATGGACTTGCTGGCGACGCACGACTTCCAGACCGGCCTGCAGAACTACCTGGACCTCGCCGACCTCAGAAAGAAGTTTCTTGCCTGGCAATGGAGTCTCGATTCCTTTGACGACATGGTGGCGATCCGCCACGATCATTACGAACCGCTGCTGCCGGAGGTCGACCAGAAGTTTCGCGAGCTCGATTCCCGCCTGCGCTTGCGCATCGAGCAGCACCGGATCCTCACCCGTCGCCTCCACGACATGCTCACCACGCCGCGGCCCGAGTTTCTGGCGACACGCGATGAACGCGCGATTCTGGCCCGCATCGAGGATCTGGAAACCAGACTCCTGAATCCTGACGACCCCGCCGAAGAGACCCTGCGACAGCGGATCCGGCGTGTGAAGGGCGTTCTAACGTGGACGCTCGAGACCGAGTATCACGCTCGCCTCACCCGATTCGACGCCAATCTGCGCTCGCTGAACGAGGCAATGGCGGTGGCGCACGAACAAAATGAGGCTTACGTCAGAGCACGCCAGGCAGCCACTCACAGTTACGTCGGCTACGACAAACCGGTCGAGCGCCTCAGGGTCCGGGTGCGGCAGGCGACGGAAGAAGTCGAGCTGATGATGGCGCGGCAGGGCCATTTGCTCGAGGTCGTAGCGATCGAAGCGTTGGTCGCACGCCGCAGCCGTCTCGAGAACTACCGTGACAAGGCGCGGTTCGCGCTGGCCGATAGCTACGATCGTGCCACGCAGGCGCAGGCGCGGCGGGATCTCGCACCGTGAACGCGCGGCGCCTGTTTTTCGGCATAGCTGCTGCAGGGCTCGCCGCTTGCGCATCGAGCGGTGGCGATCAGCGGGGCACGCTTGCGGAACTGGAGCGGGTCAAGCCCGTGCTCGACGAGATGTATGTCGACGACAGCCTCGATCTCGCAGCGGAGAGTTATCGCCGCTACCTCGCAGAAACCGAAGTAAGCGCGCTGACGCCCGAGGCTATGCGACGCCTCGCGGACCTGCAGCTGGAACGCGAATATGGCGTCATCGCCGGCCAGGGCCTCATCGAGATGGCGGCGCCGGATACCGCGGCGTCAAGCCCGGCGACGCAAGCCCGCGACCCGGCCGCCGCCCCGGTCACGCCGGTGGAGTCGGATCAGGAGTTCGAACGGCGTGCAACCGGGCGGGAGGAACTTCTTTCCGCGGCGCCTGCCATGGACCCAGTGCTGGCGGGTGGCGAGGAAGCGGATGCGCCGGCGGGGCCGCGCGAAGCGATCGAGATGTATCAGTCGATCCTCGACACCTATCCGAATTACGAGCGCAACGACCAGGTGCTCTACCAGATGTCGCGTGCGTACGACGAGCTCGGGCAGCCGGACGAGGCGATGGCCGTGACACAGCGTTTGATTGCCCGGTATCCGTACTCGAAGTACCTCGACGAGGTGCATTTCCGGCGCGGTGAGTACTACTTCGTCCGAAGGAAGTTCCAGGAGGCGGAGGACGCTTACAGCGCGATCATCGCCATGGGGGCGAGCTCAGAGTACTACGAGCTGGCGTTGTACAAACGCGGCTGGACTCTATACAAGCGGGAGTTCTACGAGGAAGCGCTTCACAGCTACATGGCGATGCTCGACCACCGTCAGACGATCGGCTACGACTTCGACCAGGATCTCAAAGAGAACGACGAGCACCGCGTTGTCGATACCTTCCGCGTCATCAGCCTGAGCTTTTCCAACCTGGGCGGACCGGAGGTGCTTGACCAGTATTTCTCTGATTACGGCAGGCGCAGCTACGCGGACAAGATCTACCGCAATCTCGGCGAGTTCTATTTTGAGAAGCTGCGCTACGACGATGCGGCCTCGGTGTACAAATCGTTTGTTCAGCTGAACCCGTATCACCGTGTATCGCCCCAGTTCGGCATGCGGGTCATCGAGATCTACGATGCGGGCGGTTTCCCGCAGCTCGTTCTGGTATCGAAGAAGGAGTTCGCAGAGAAATACGCGCTGAACTCGGAGTACTGGAACTACTTTGCGGTCGAGGATTCGCAGGAGGTGATCGGCTTCCTGAAGAAAAATCTGACGGACCTCGCAAACCATTACCATGCGTTGTATCAGGGAGGCGAGCTGATCGAGGAGCGTCCGGCCCAGTTTGCAGAGGCGCTGCGCTGGTATCGCCAGTTCCTGGTCTCGTTTCCGCAGGATACCGATACACCGCCGATCAACTATCAGCTCGCCGATCTGCTCCTCGAGAATGGAAATTTCGGCGACGCTGCCGGGGAGTACGAACGCACTGCGTATGAGTATGCGCCGCACGCGCAGGCGTCGGCCGCCGGATACGCGGCTGTCTACGCGTATCGCAAGGAATTGGACGCGGCCGTCGCCGCGCGCCGAGCCGAGGTTCGCAAAGCTACGGTCACAAGTTCATTGCGCTTCGCCGAGACCTTCCCCGGGCACGAACAGGCGCCGGTCGTGCTCGGCGCGGCCGCAGACGACCTCTACGGGATGGAGGATTTCCTGCTGGCGATCGAATCGGCGCAGAAACTCATCGAGCGCTATCCG
>JAKEGN010000315.1 GCA_022615525.1 Woeseiaceae bacterium | reverse complement strand
TATTCGAACTGTTCCTACGTCTGCAGCCTGTTGCGGCCGGAGATCTTCAGGGCACTCGAATTGCACAGGCACGGCCTGCAGGTGACACCCTACGGCGGTTCCGTGACTTTCATGCAGAACGGCGACTACTTCGGATCCTACTGGGACAACGAAGTCTCCTACCGTGAAAAAGCGCGCGTCTCCAAGCGCGACGCCGACGCCTACATACGCTACTCCACGGATACCATGCGCCAGTGCCGGTTCATCCGCGATTTCCTGTTGCGCACGCCGCCGGACCCGACTTCTTTCAAACCCAAGGATATTCGTGAACTGCTGCTGCTCGGCCGGAAGTTCATGGAGATGGGCGAGGACCGGATGTACGAAACGATCCGTTTCTGGACCATGAGCGTTGCCGAGTATCTCGGTGAGTACTTCGAGACCGACGTGATCAAGACTGCGTTGTCGGGCAGCGGCATCATCGGTACGGCGCTGGGCGTGCATTCGCCAGGCACCGCTTACGTGCTGCTGCACCATTACATGGGCGATGTCGATGGCAACGTCGGCACCTGGGGCTACGCGCGCGGTGGCATGGGCGGCGTTTCCAAATCGATCGCAGGTGCTTTCCAGTCCTATGGTGGAGAACTGCGCACCGACGCCGGTGTCGACAAGATCGTCGTGAAGAACGGCAAGGTGAAGGGCATCGCGCTGACCACCGGCGAGGAAATCGACGCGCGCGTGGTCGTCTCAAACATGGATGTCAAACGCACCTTCCTGCAATGCATGGACGAGAGCGACCTCGACCCGGAGTTCTACCGGCGCGTCAAGAATTTCAAGAGCCGCGGATCGTCCGGCAAGTTGAACATCGCGCTGAACGGCCTGCCGACGTTTCCCGCGTTGCCCAAGGGGAGCTCGCTGATGCACAGCGACATGCACTTCATCGATTCGATGGAGCGGATGGAGCGCGCCTATGACGACTGGAAAGCCGGCACCTGGTCGAAGGATCCTTATGTCGACATGCTCATCCCGACCCTGGTCGATCCGACGATGGCGCCGCCGGGCAAGCATTTCATGAGCTGTTTCATCCAGTATTGCCCGCCGCAGATCAACGGCCGCCGCTGGACCGACGCGGAGCGTGAAGCATTCGGCAAGACCGTGATCGACCAGATTGCAAACTACAGCCCGGACTTCAAGAGCCTGATCGAGCATGTCGAGATTCGCACGCCGCAGGACATCGAGGACCAGATCGGCATCACCGAAGGCAACATTTTTCACGGCGAGCTGACCATGGACCAGCTGTTGTTCAACCGGCCGGTGCCGGGTTACGCGCAGTACCGCTCGCCAGTGGGCGGGCTGTACATGTGCGGATCGAGCACCCACCCGGGAGGCGGAGTCATGGCAGCGCCCGGAGCAAATGCGGCTCGTGAAATACTTTTCGACCTGAAACGACACAACACCGTGCCGGAGAATTTCGGCGATGACTGAGCAATACGACGCTATCGTAATCGGTGCCGGCCACAACGGACTGGTTTGCGCCGCTTTGCTCGGCAAGGCAGGGCGCAAGGTGCTGGTGCTGGAGGCCAATGAGCAGGTCGGCGGCGCGGCCGTAACGCGCAGGTTCGCGGACGACTATTCCGTTCCCGCCTGCGCGCATCTCCTGTACCAGTTGCAGCCGCAAGTGAAAAAAGACCTCGGACTGAACATCGCGCTCGCCAGCGACGACATGGAAACCGTCGCGCTGTCCACCGACGGCCAGCACGTGCGCTACAGCGGCGACCGCGTGCAGGGCGTCAGCGATGCCGACGCGGCCAGTTACCGCGAATTCCATCGCCGCATGGGTCGTTTTGCGAACCTGCTGCAGACCTACCTGAACAAGCCGCCGCCGCGATTAGGCACGAAAGACAGGAAGGATCTCGTTACGCTGGCGCGCCTGGGCCTGGACCTGAGGATGCTGGGCCGCAAGGAGATGCGCGAATTCCTGCGGCTCATCGGCATGAACATCCACGATGAGGTAACCGAGCGTTTCGAGAGCAAGTTGCTCAAAGGTGCGCTGAGCCTCGACGCGGTAGTGGGTACTCATCTCGGACCACGTTCGCCGAACACGATCATGACTTACCTGTACCGGCTGGCGGGCAATGCCGGGCGGCTCGCCGCGCCTGCCGGCGGGATGGGTGCCGTGAGCGAGGCGCTGGCGCAGGCGGCGCGCAGCCACGGAGTGACCATTCGCACCGGCATGCCGGTGCAGCGCGTGATCGTCGACAACGGCAGGGTGACGGGCGTAGAGACTCAGAATGGAGAAAATTTTGCCAGCTTTACCGTGATCTCGAACGCCGACCCGAAGACCACGATCCTGAATCTCGTCGGTGCACGTCACGTCGAGACCGGCTTCGCGCGGCGCATCAGTAACATCCGCATGCAGGGCAATGCCGCCAAACTGCACCTGGCGCTGGACGGATTGCCTGTCGTTCAGGGGCTGGAAAAGAAGGACTTCGGTGCACGATTGCTGATCGCGCCGGACGAGCATTACGTGGAGCGCGCGTTCAACCCCGCGAAGTACGGCGAGACCTCGCCCGAACCGGTATTGGAAATCAGCATTCCGAGTTTCCGCGACAGCACACTCGCGCCAACGGGAAAGCATGTTTTGTCGGCGATAGTGCAATATGCGCCTTACAGGCTGAAAAAAGGCTGGGACAAAGCGGCGCGCGAGGCGTTCAAGGAGACGACGCTGCGCAAGATCACCGAGTTCATGCCGGACATCGACGGCCGCATCACCGCCGTCGAACTGCTGACGCCGGTCGATATCGAGCAGGAGTTTCACATGGGCGGCGGACACTGGCACCACGGCGAATTCACGCTGGACCAGTTCATGTTCGTCCGCCCCGTCAGCGGTGCCGCGCAGTACGCGATGCCGCTCGATGGCCTGTTCCTCTGCGGCGCCGGTACGCACCCCGGCGGCGGTGTCAGCGGAGCGGCGGGGCGCAATGCCGCGAGGGCGATACTGGGTCGGGAGAAATCAGCATGAACGTCATCGAAGTCCACCAGGGCAGGCTGGAATCGCCGTTCTATCCTCGCCTGAAGGCGCTGGACCGGCTCGATAGCTGGCATACGTGGAAGGGATACACCACGCCGGACGCGTTGTTCGATGCCGAACTCGAGTACTTTGCCATCCGCAATTCGACCGGCGTTTTCGACCTGACACCGATGACGAAGTACCGCATTACCGGCAAGGACTCGCTCGCTTACGTCGACCGGCTGGTGACCCGTGACATGCAGAAAGTGACTGCGGGTCGGGTCGCCTACGCAGTCTGGTGCAATGACCAGGGACAGGTCATCGACGATGGCACGATATTCCACCTGCGGGAAGGCGAGTACCGGTTGTGCTCGCAGGAACGTCACCTGCCGTGGCTGATGGCGGCGGCTATCGGTTTCGATGTGACCATACGCGAGGAGACGGCGGACATCGCGGCGCTGGCCGTGCAGGGGCCGACCTCGTTCAGCATCATGAAGAACCTCGGCCTGCATGGCATCGAGAATCTCAAACCTTTCGGCCTGATGCATTTCGATTTCCAGGGCACGGAACTCATGGTGTCGCGCACCGGGTTTACCGGCGATCTCGGTTACGAACTGTGGCTGTCGCCGGGCAAGGCGCTGGCGCTTTGGGACGCGCTGTTCGAGGCGGGGCGGCATTACGACATTCGCGCCATGGGGACGCATGCGCTCGAGCAGGCGCGCATCGAAGCAGGCTATCTTGCGGCCTACCAGGAATTCCTGCCGGCCGACGAAACCGTGCGCACCGGGCGGTCGCGCTCGCCATTCGAACTGGGTCTCGACTGGCTGGTGGACTTCAGGAAGCCGAACTTCAACGGCCGGCGCGCACTTGCCGCCGAGAAACTGAGCGGATCGAAGTGGCGATTGGTGAAGCTCGACATCGAGGGCAACAAGCCGGCGCACCATTCGTATATCTACGCCAAGCCGAGAAAGAACAAGAAGGAAATCGGTTTCATCACGTCCGCGAGCTGGTCTCCGGTGTGCAAGCAGAACATCGCGATCGGTTCGGTTCGCATGCCGCACGGTGCGACCGGCGAGACTGTCTGGGTCGAGGTGTATTACCAGCGGGAGATGCACTGGTCGCGCGTGATGGCCAAGGCAACGGTCGTCGACAAAGCGTTCTGGTTCCCGGCAAGGCGCAGCGCTACACCGCCAGCGCCGTACTGACGCTATCGGTGCGCTCTCGGTGAAGCACCGGCTGGATCCACTGCTGAGGCCGAAGTCTGTCGCCATCGTGGGTGCCTCGGGATCCGGGCACACAATGGGCTACTGGGCTTTGCAAAACCTGCTGAAAGGCGGTTACCGGGGCCGGGTCTATCCGGTCAACCCGCGCTACGGCGAACTGCAGGGCGTGCGCTGTTTTGCGAGCATTGCGGCGCTCCCCGAAGTGCCGGACATGGTGATGTTCACGGTCGGCGATCATCGCATCGAGTCAGTCCTGGACGAAGCCATCGCCGCGGGGATACCCGCCGGCGTGCTGATGTCGTCGCTGGTGCTGGATGACGACACGGCACCGCCGCTCAGGGAACGCGTGCGAAAAAAGATCCGGGACGCGGGCATGCTGGTCTGCGGCGCAAACGGCATGGGCTACTACAACATCCGCGATCACGTCTGGGCTTGCGGCTTCGACAGCCGCACGCACGAAGCGCCGGGCAATGTCAGCTTCATCAGTCACTCCGGCTCCGGTATGTGCGGCATAGTCGATTGCGAGGAACGGATACGATTCAATTTCGCCTGTTCGGCGGGCAACGAGCTTGCCATCACGATGGACCAGTATCTCGATTTCGTGCTGGACCTGCCGGAAACGCGCGTGGTCGGGCTGTTCGTCGAAACGGCGCGTAATCCGCAAGGGTTCCGTGCTGCGTTGCAAAAGGCCGGCGAACGCCGCATACCCGTCGTTGCGCTCAAAGTCGGGCGCACCGAGCGCGCGGCACAACTGACGGTATCGCATTCGGGTGCAATAGCCGGCGACGACGCCACCTACGATGCCTTGTTCGATCGTTACGGCGTGCAACGGGTGCGCGACATGGACGAACTGGCGACGGCACTCATATTGTTCGCCGAACTGCACCCGGTCGGTCCGGGCGGCCTGGTGTCGCTGCACGATTCCGGTGGCGAACGCCAGCTGATGGTCGACCTGTGCGACGAAACCGGCGTGCCACTCACTGAATTGCAGGAAGACACGGTCGCGGCGCTCGAGCAGGTGCTCGATCCGGAGCTGCCGGCGGTCAATCCCCTGGATGCCTGGAGCCGGGGCGGCCCCGAGGCCGGCAAGCAGATGACGCAGTCGTTGACACTCATGATGCAGGACCCGGGCGCGGCGATGGGAGCGGTGGTGCACGATCGCGCGCCGCACGGCCTGGTCTACGAAAGCTACATCGGCTACATGCGCCTGGCGCATGAGGCGTCCGGCAAACCGGCGGCGCTGGTCGCCGCGCGCCAGGGCACGGGTTGCGATGCGCGCGTGATCAGCAGCACGCATGCGGGCCTGCCAGTGCTCGATGGGCTGCCCGCATTTCTGCGCGGTGTCCGCGCGCTGTTCGACTATCGCGATTTCACGGCGGCGAAGATGGCAGCGCCCGCCACGGCGCCGGCCTGGGCCGTGGCCAAATGGCAGGACCGTCTCACCGGCGGCACCACGCTCGACGAGGTATTCTCTCTGCAGTTATTGCAGGACTTCGGCCTGCCGGCATCGCCCTGCGAAATCGCCGGGAACGAAGTGGACGTGGTCACGGCAGCGCGGAAAATCGGCTACCCGCTGGCCCTGAAGACCGCCATGCCCGGGATGCTGCACAAGACCGAGCACAAAGGCGTGTATCTCGGCATAACCGACGAAGCGGACCTGCTGGAGAAGTATCAGGAGCTGTTGCGGCGCATCGGTTCGCGCGTGCTGCTCGCGCCGATGGCGGAGCCGGGCGTGGAAATGATCCTCGGCGTGCGGCGCGACGAACAGTTCGGGCCCGTGGTTCTCATGGGTTTTGGCGGGATACTGGCCGAGCTGACGCGGGACGTCGCTTTCGCCCTGCCGCCTTTCGATGCCGCTTATGCGCGGCGTCGTATCGACAGGCTGAAGCTCCGGCCGCTGCTCGACGGACTGCGCGGCAAAACTGCGGCCGATGTCGATTCGTTCTGCCGCATGGCCAGCGAATTCTCGGTTGTGGTCGATGCCATGCGTGATGCGGTGCACGAGATTGACATCAATCCTGTGATCGTAGGCAGCAATTCCTGCATCGCCGTGGATGCATTGGTCGTGGGTCGTACGGACATTTCGGGTGAATCAAAATGAATATCGAATCATTGGCAGCCTATACGAGCAAGGACTGGAAGAAAGCCGCGGACAAGGTACTCGCGTCCGCGGAGACGCGGTTCTTCATAGACGGCCACTACGTCGATGCCGTCGACGGAGGCCGCTTCGAGAACAGCAATCCGGCCAACAGGGAGGTCATCGCCACCATGGCCGCGGCGAATGCCAGGGACGTGGATGTCGCCGTGGCGGCGGCACGGCGCGCATTCCGCGACAAACGCTGGTCCGGGCTCGCGCCGCGTGCGCGGATGGAAATCCTGTACAACTACACGAGACTCATCGGTGAGAACGCGGAGCAACTGGCGCTGCTCGATACCCTGGACATGGGCAAGCCCATCCGCGACATGCTGAACATCGATCTTCCCGCGGTGATCCAGACCATACAGTTCATGGCGGAATACATAGACAAGATCGAGGGCAGCGTGACCAACACGGCCTCCGACATCATGCATTACGTGCTGCGCGAGCCTATCGGCGTGGTCGGCGCCATTTCGCCCTGGAATTACCCGCTGCTGATGGCGGTGTGGAAGGTCGCGCCGGCGCTGGCCGCAGGCAACACGGTGGTGCTGAAACCGGCGGAGCAGGCGCCGATGTCCTGCCTGCGGCTTGCCGAACTGTTTGTCGAGGCCGGCGGGCCGCCGGGCGTATTCAACGTGATCAACGGCATTGGCGAAGTGGCGGGCAAGGCGCTGGCCCTGCACAACGATGTCGACAAGATCACCTTCACCGGCTCGACCGACGTCGGCAAACTGATGCTGCAGTATGCGGGGCAGTCCAACATGAAGCGCGTCTCGCTGGAATGCGGCGGAAAGTCGCCGCAGGTTTTCATGGCGGATACACCCGACCTGGGAAGGGCCGTCGCGGCCGCGTACAACGGCGTGTTCGCCAACATGGGTGAGGTGTGCAACGCCGGTTCCCGGCTGCTGGTGGAGCGCGGCATCTACGACGAGTTCGTCGACCGCTTCAAAGCCGAGGGAAGAAACGCTTACGTGCCCGGTGACCCCCTCGACCCGGACACGAATCTCGGTCCGCTCGTTACCGATGAAGCGCAACAACGTGTGCTGTCACTGGTCGAGTCGGGTAAAAAGCAGGGTGCGAAGCTCGAATTCGGCGGAGACGCACCGAAGCTGCGCGGGTCCTACGTGAATCCGACCCTGTTCACCGGGGTGAACAACTCCATGCGCATAGCGCGCGAGGAAATTTTCGGGCCGGTGGCCTCGATCATTCCATTCGACGGCATCGACGAAGCCATCAGCATTGCGAACGACACGATCTACGGCCTCGCGGCCGGCGTCTGGACCCGCGACATTGCGCGCGCACATCGCTTGATAAAGGAGATCGAAGCCGGGGTGATCTGGGTCAACTGTTTCGACGAGGGCGACATGACCCAGCCTTTCGGCGGCTACAAACAGTCTGGCAATGCGCGCGACAAGTGCATCGAGAGCATCCTGAGCTACACGCAGAGCAAGTCGGCCTGGATACGCCTGTCCTGAAGGACGCGTTGCCATGAGCCTGATCGACTACTCTGTTGACGGCGCGATTGCGAGGATCCGGCTCAACCGGCCGAAGAAGCTGAATGCCATCAACGGCGAGATGCTGGACGGCCTGGCGGCTGCACTCGACCAGGCGGAAAGCGACGACAATGTGCGCGTCGTCCTCCTGAGCGGCGAAGGCCGGGCTTTCTCCGCGGGTTTCGACCTGGACATCGGCGCACCTGCCGGTGGCGAGTCGCTGGCAGAGCGCACGCGCCGCGAACTGCGGCGGGATTTCGACCTGATCATGCGTTTCTGGGATTGCCCGAAGCCGACCATTGCCGCCGTGCATGGCTATTGCCTCGGCAGTTCGATGGAAATCACTGCTGTGTGCGACATCACCGTTGCCAGCGAGGATTGCCTTTTCGGTGCGCCGGAAGTCCGCTTCGGCAGCGGCATCGTCTGCCTGATCCTGCCGTGGATCATCGGGCTGAAGCACGCGAACGAGTTGCTACTGACCGGCGATGACAAGGTCGATGCATCGCGCGCCGCGGCGATCGGGCTCGTGAACCGGGTCGTGCCGGCTGACCGCCTCGCGGCAGAAGCCGATGCAATCGCCCGGCGGATCGCAGCCAATGACGAGCTGGCCGTGCGCCTGACGAAGCAGGCCATCCATCGCGGCATGGAAATTGCGGGCCTGCGGGATGCGCTGGACCAGGCATTGCAGCTCGACCTGGAAATCGAAACCGTCAACTCCGGCAAATCACCTTGATCACGGTTTTCTCGACCGACCATGAACTGCATCGCGGCCTGCTCGAAGCGAGCGGCGATAACTACAAGGCCAGCCCGGAATGCCCGGAGCGCGCGACCAATGTCATCGCCGCGCTCCAGGATGCCGGGCTCGGCGAGATGCGCGGGCCGGCCGCCTTCGACGTACGAAAAATCACGCGGGTGCATACGCAGGAGTACGTCGATTTTCTGCAAAACGCGTGGGCGCACTGGCAGCAGGCGGGAATGCAAGCGAGTAACGCCAGGGCACAGACTTTCGTCTGCCCCGGCCTGCGTGACCAGGTGCCACGCTCGATCCTCGGGCGGCTCGGTCGTTACGCCTTCGACGACAGCGCGCCGATGGTTGCCGGAAGCTGGCAAGCGATACGCCGATCGGCCGACATAGCGCTCACCGGCGCCGACATCGTCCAGTCGACCCGCAGGAATGCTTTTGCGCTTTGCCGCCCGCCCGGCCACCACGCATCGCGCGAAATGGCCGGTGGGTACTGCTACCTGAACAACGCCGCAATTGCGGCGCAGGCCATGATCGATGCCGGCATGGACCGGATTGCGGTACTCGATGTCGACTATCACCACGGGAACGGCACGCAGAGCATTTTCTACGAGCGTAACGACGTCCTGACCGTGTCGCTGCACGCGGATCCCGCCGATGAGTACCCGTACTTCCTCGGCTACAGCGACGAACAGGGCACGGGCAAGGGCCACGGATTCAACGTCAACTATCCCCTGCCACTCGGCACAATGTGGAACGAATATCGGAAGACGCTGGACGATGCGCTGGGCTTTGTCCGACGATTTTCGCCGCCGGCCGTTGTCGTCGCCCTGGGCCTCGATACCTTTGCCGGCGACCCCACGACACGTTTCGGCATCGAGACCGGCGATTACCTCGAGATGGGCCGAAGGATACGGTCACTGGGAATTCCGGTGCTCACAGTCCTGGAAGGGGGTTATGCAGTGGATGCCATCGGCCGAAATGCGGTAGCGTTCCTTCGCGGCGTGGATGGATTATGAACATAAGTCGCGGAACGACACAGGCGAAGTGACTTATGGAGGCTTCGATTGGTTCGTCTTTAAGAGGAGCGCAGCGACGAAGCAATCGCCGGATTTGCGTCATTGCGAGGAACGAAGTGACGAAGCAATCAGAACAGATTGCTTCGCTGCGCTCGCAATGACGGTGCTGCGCTCGCAATGACGGTGCTGCGCTCGCAATGACGGTGCTGCGCTCGCAATGACGGTGCTGTGCTCGCAATGACGGTGCTG
>JAKEGN010000314.1 GCA_022615525.1 Woeseiaceae bacterium | reverse complement strand
GGACGCGCGGACATCGCAATCGCAAATATGATGGCACCGAGTACGCCTGCGGCCGGGTAGTTGCCGGTGCTGCTGACGCCGCCGAGCTGAGAGAACAGCTGTTCGCCCAGAATGGCAAGGGCTGCGAGTGCGGCGAACAGGGCAGGCACGCGTCCGGGCAATAGCAGGCTGGCGGCGCCGACGAACACCACCAGCAAACCGCCGAGGCCGCTGCTGATGCCGCCACTGGAGTGCATCAGCACCACGATGGCCGCGATATCGACGGCGACGTGTACCAGGATCTGCGGCCCTGCGTTGACCCAGCGTTGGCGAATGGCGAGGGCAGAAATGATGGCAAGTACGAGATACCCGGCGGCCGTCGCGGAGAAAAGCGCCGGATATCGCTCGCCGAAAAATCGCGGATCGCCGCTGGCGAAGAAAAGGACCAGCAACGCGGCCGCGACGACCAGGCGAAAGATGTTCAGTGAGGCAACGATCCGCCAGCTAAGATCGGCTTCATCGACGCCTCGTGGCAGCACCGTCTCCAGGCCGGGGATTTGGATTTTGTTTTCGATTACGGACATAGTGCCTTGGTGGCTACTCATCAGCTGCGTCGGGGTCGCTGCCCGTGGCGGATTGTAGTCCAGAACGCGTCCCTTAATCCTGCGACAGGCGGCAACAGTTGCGTATCGCAGCTCTTGCCGGATTTTGCGTCTCAGCAAGCTTTGCTACAGAATACGGCGTCCTTCTTGCGGCGCTTTCCGAATTTCCCGGTGCATCGACCGCACCCTTTAACAAGAATCAGGATCCGATGAATCTGCACGAGTACCAATCGAAGAGGCTGTTCGCCGACTACGGGATCCCCGTGCCGAACGGGCACCCGGCCTCGACACCCAGGGAGGCGGCAGCGGCCGCGAGCCAGCTGGGCGGCAAGATGTGGGTGGTCAAAGCCCAGGTACACGCGGGCGGGCGTGGCAAGGCCGGGGGCGTCAAGATCGCAAAGTCCATCGACGAGGTCCGCAGTTACGCGGAGGGTATGCTGGGCAGGAATCTGGTAACTCACCAGTCCGGACCGGAGGGGTTGCCCGTCAATGTGGTGTATGTCGAGTCGGGCTCGGACATCGAGCGTGAGCTGTACCTGAGCATGCTGGTCGATCGCGAAGTCAGCCGCATTTCTTTCATCGCATCGGCAGCGGGTGGCATGGATATCGAAAAGGTCGCAGAGGAGACACCCGACAAGATATTCACGGTCGCCATATCGCCCGATGCGGGCTTGCAGCCTTACCAGGCGCGCCGGCTGTCGTTCGGCCTTGGTCTCGATAAGAACCAGAGCCGACAATTCGCAGACCTGATTGCCCGACTGTACCGACTGTACCTGGAATGCGATGCGAGCCTTGTCGAAGTGAATCCGCTGATTGTCACCAGGGGCGGCGACGTGGTCGCCCTCGATGCCAAGATCAACATCGAGGAGAACGCCCTTTTTCGCCAGCAAAAACTCGTTGAATTGCGCGACCCGAGCCAGGAAGACGAGATGGAGCGCAAGGCAGCGCAACACGATCTGAATTACGTCTCCCTCGACGGCGATATCGCCTGCATGGTGAACGGTGCCGGACTGGCCATGGCAACCATGGACCTGATCAAACTGCACGGGGGCGAGCCCGCCAATTTCCTCGACGTGGGCGGCGGTGCTACCAGCGAAAGGGTGGCAGCGGCGTTCAAACTCATACTGTCGAACGACAAAGTCCGCGCCATACTCGTGAACATTTTCGGCGGCATCGTGCGTTGCGACCTGATTGCCGAAGGCATCATTGCTGCGGTAAAGGAGGTCGGTGTCCGCGTGCCGGTGGTGGTGCGGCTCGAGGGCACCAACGTCGACAACGGTCGTGAAATGCTGGCGTCAAGCGGCCTGGATATCATCGCGGCCAAAAACCTCACGGATGCCGCCAAAAAAGCGGTCGATGCAGCCGGCAAGTAAGGGACTGGGGATCGTCACGCAATGAGTATTCTCGTCAACAGTAAAAGCAGGATCGTCTGCCAGGGAATTACCGGTAACCAGGGATCCTTTCACAGCAAGCAATGCATCGAGTATGGAACCCGGGTGGTCGCGGGCGTGACACCGGGCCGGGGCGGGGAGGAACACATCGGTGTCCCTGTCTTCAACACCATGCGCGAGGCCGTCGCGGAAACGGGTGCCGACGTGAGCATGATCTATGTGCCCGCGCCCTTTGCCGCAGACGCCATCCTCGAAGCCGCCGATTCGGGAGTGAGCCTCATCGTTTGCATAACGGAAGGTATCCCGGTGCTGGATATGGTGAAGGTCAAGTCGGCCCTGCGAAGTTACAGTTGCCGACTTATCGGTCCGAATTGTCCGGGGATCATTACACCGGGCGAGTGCAAGATCGGCATCATGCCGGGATTCATACACCAGAAGGGCAAGATCGGAATTGTTTCGCGCTCCGGGACGCTGACCTACGAGGCCGTCTACCAGACGACGCAGAACGGATTGGGTCAGAGCACTTGCGTCGGCATCGGCGGCGATCCCGTGCGCGGCATGAACTTCATCGATTGTCTCGCGCTTTTCGAAGCAGACCCGGACACGGCCGGTATCGTCATGGTGGGGGAGATCGGCGGAACGGACGAGGAGGCCGCTGCAGAGTTCATGCAGTCCGACGTAAAGAAGCCCGTGGTCGCCTACATTGCCGGTGTCACCGCTCCGCCAGGCAAACGCATGGGCCATGCCGGTGCGATCATTGCCGGCGGCAAGGGCACCGCGGCCGACAAGTTCAAGGCGCTCGATGCGGCCGGAGCGGCAATCGTGCGCTCACCGGCGGAACTCGGCAGCAGGATGCTGGAACTGCTCGGCGGCTGAGTACGAATGAGCCCCTGATTCCACCGGCAAGAGTGCAGCTTCGTCTTGACTGACAAAATCATCGTTGCGCTGGCACAGCTGGACATGGTCGTCGGCGACGTTGCCGGCAACACGGCGAGGATACTCGAGTATTCGGCGCGGGCCCGCGACGAAATGCGTGCGGACCTGGTGGTATTTCCGGAGCTGAGCGTCTGCGGCTATCCGCCCGAAGACCTGCTCTTCCACTCCGGGCTGCGGCGGCGTGTCGCGAAAGCAATCGATACGATTCGTGAATCTGTGCGCGACATCGCCGTACTGTTCGGCTACCCGGAATTTCTGGCAGACGAAATTTTCAATTCCTGTGGTGTTTTTCTCGACGGAAAAGTGCTGGCAACTTATCGCAAGCAATTGCTGCCTAACTATCGTGTATTTGACGAGCAACGCTATTTCAAACCCGGCAAGGACGCCGCCGTGTTTCGTCTCAAGGGTATACGCATAGGCCTCAACATTTGCGAGGACGTCTGGCAGAAGGGCCCGGTGGCATCCAGCCGCGCGGCCGGCGCCGAAGTCATCGTCGCGATCAACGGTTCTCCCTATGAACTCGGCTGCCAGCTGCACCGCGAGGATGTAGTGCGAAACCGGGTCAGGGAAACGGGCATACCCGCGGTTTACCTGAACACGGTCGGGGGGCAGGATGAGCTTGTGTTCGACGGCGGCTCATTTGCCATGGAAGCGGACGGCACCCTGACGTTTCGTGCACCGCCGTTCAGGGAAGGGCTGCATCGCGTGGTTTTGCAGGTGAGTGCTTCGGGGATCGTTCCCGAACCCGCCGACGTCGCACCGATTCAATCGACTGAACAGAGTGTGTATGAGGCCCTGGTCTGCGGTACCCGCGACTACGTGCACAAGCACCGCTTCCCCGGGGTCGTACTCGGCCTGTCGGGCGGCATCGACTCGGCGCTGATGCTGGCGATCGCCTGCGATGCGCTCGGTGCGCAGCGCGTGCATGCCGTCATGATGCCGTTTCGCTATACCTCGACGATGAGCCAGGAAGACGCCGCCAGCCAGGCAAGGTCACTCGGTACGCGCTACGACGTAATCCCCATCGAACCGATCTATGAAGCGGTGCTGAAGCAGCTGCGCCCGGTCTTCGAGGGCCGCCCGGCCGACGTAACGGAAGAGAATATCCAGGCCCGGAGTCGCGGCCTGCTGCTGATGGCCATATCGAACAAGACCGGAAGCATGCTCCTCACGACCGGTAACAAGAGCGAGATGGCAGTGGGCTACGCAACGCTGTATGGCGATATGGCCGGCGGGTTTGCGCCCATCAAGGATTGCAGCAAGACACTCGTTTACAGACTCGCGAACTACCGCAATTCCCTTGGCGCCGTGATTCCGCAACGGGTGATAGACCGGCCACCGTCGGCCGAGCTACGGCCGAACCAGAAGGACAGCGACTCCCTGCCAGACTACAAGATACTGGATCCGATCCTCGAGGCATTCATCGAGGAGGACCTGTCGGTCAATGAAATTGCGCAACGCGGTTTCGATCGCGACGTGGTGATTCGCGTGCTGCGGCTCGTGCAGAGCAGCGAGTACAAGCGACGGCAGTCGCCGCCGGGCATAAGGATCAGCAGCAGGGCCTTCGGCCGCGACTGGCGCTACCCGATTACGTCGCGGTACACCTTTCCGGAATAGCGTCGCCCGCGATGCGGGCTCTACAGGTGCCAACGGTTGAGCTATAGGAGCGAGCAGTGCTCGCGACAGCGATCCTGATGCTGCGCTGCACGCCTTGCCGGCGACGCTGATTCGCTACGCTCAGAAACCGCGCGAGATTTGGTCGTCCGAGTCGCCTGCAAACCAGAT
>JAKEGN010000313.1 GCA_022615525.1 Woeseiaceae bacterium | reverse complement strand
GTTTGTCGACGACCTGGGCGCTGATTCACTGGATACGGTGGAGCTCGTTATGGCCCTTGAAGAAGAGTTCGAGACCGAGATTCCGGACGAAGAGGCCGAGAAGATCACGACCGTTCAACAGGCAATCGATTTTGTCACAGCGCGCAAGGGCGACTGATCTGATCGGCGGGTGCGGCCGGCCGGCCGTACCCGCACTGGCACGGCTACGATGATCGATGGCTGTTCCGCCCGCACTTCCGGATAATGCATTGAGCAAACGACGCGTCGTCATCACCGGTATGGGAATCGTTTCGCCGGTCGGTAACGAGTTGGATGAGGCGTGGGCAAATGTCCGGGATGGCAAGTCCGGCATTCGTCGCATCGACCTTTTCGATGCCGGCGCTTTCAGTACGCAGATTGCCGGGATGGTGAGCAATTTCGATCCGACCCTGTACATTCCGGCCAAGGATGTACGGAAAATGGATCCGTTCATACACTACGGCATTGCGGCGAGCGTTATGGCGCTGGGTGACTCGGGTCTCGAGATCACCGACTCCAACAATCACAGGATCGGTATTGCGATGGGCGCCGGCATCGGCGGCCTGCAAACGATCGAGGTGAATCACAGCAAGTTCCTGGACGGCGGACCGCGAAAGATTTCACCGTTTTATATACCGGGCAGCATCATCAACATGATCTCGGGGAATGTCAGCATCATGCATGGCATCACCGGTCCCAACCTCTCGGTCGTGACGGCTTGCACGACATCGACCCATTGCATCGGCCTGGCGGCGCGCACCGTCGTCTACGGCGACGCGGACGTCATGCTGGCGGGGGGCGCCGAATACGCGACCACGCCGACCGCCATCGGCGGCTTCTGTTCGGCCAGGGCCATGTCGACGCGCAATGACGAGCCGCAAAAGGCGAGCCGCCCGTTCGACAGGGATCGCGACGGTTTCGTCCTCAGCAACGGCGCAGGCTGCATGGTGCTGGAAGAATTCGAGCATGCGAGGGCACGCGGTGCGAGAGTGTATGCCGAGCTCGTCGGCTTTGGCATGAGCGGCGACGCGTATCACATTACTCTGCCACCTGCCGACGGCGAAGGCGCGAGGAAATGCATGGTGGCGGCAATGAAGGATGCGGGAGTCGATCCTGCGGACGTCGACTACCTCAATGCGCACGGGACATCCACGCCGGCCGGCGACATCGGCGAAACCGTGGGCATAAAACGTGCCTTCGGTCCTGCAGCGAAATCGCTGGCTGTCAGTTCCACCAAGTCCGTCACCGGGCATTTGCTGGGAGCGGCCGGGGTCGCCGAAGCCATATTCTCGGTGCTGGCAATTCAACACCAGACGCTGCCACCGACAATCAACCTTGACAACCAGGATCCGGAATGCGACCTGGACTACGTGCCCAACATAGCCAGGCGCGCCAAGGTCAAAATCGCCATGTCGAATTCATTCGGTTTTGGCGGCACAAACGGCAGCCTGGTATTTCGGGCGCCGGACTGAAAGCCGACGCCCTGATCACTCGCGAGATTCCGACGAACGTCAATCTGCGCGAGCTGCAGTTCTCCGATCCCGATCGATACCCGTTCCTGCTTCAGAGTACGGCAAGCGATTCCTCGCTGGGCCGCTACGACATCCTGCTGGCATTTCCAGGAAAAAGCCTGGCCGCGGGGATGGCCGGCGATCCGGGTGGATTCCTGGAATCGCTGGACGCATGGTGGCAGGACGAGAGAATCGGGAGCAGCAACTCGGACTTGCCGTTTCTCGGTGGCTGGTTCGTCTATCTCGGTTACGAACTGGCGGCTGAAATCGAGCCGAAGCTGTCGCTGCCGCCGGATCCCGTGTTGCCCCGCGCGTTCGCGGTACGCTGTCCGGCTGCGTTGATCCGCGATCACATGGAATCGAAGACTTTTATCGTCTGCGAGGGATCGGCGACGGATTGCATCGATATCATGCAGGAGGATACAAGAAGGATTGCGGTCGATACGCCAGGGAATGTCTCCGGACCGGTGTTGATACGCGCCGTCGGCGAGGAGGACCCGGGGCGTTTCACGGAGGCCGTCGACCGTGCGAAACAGTACATCGCTGCGGGAGATGTCTTTCAGGCGAATTTGTCCCGCGGCTGGTCGTTCGAGGTCGGGATGTCCGCCGCGGACATCTACTCAAGGCTGGCTGGCAGCAATCCGGCGCCATTCGCCGGCTGCGCCAGGTGGGCCGATCGATGGATCATCTCCTCTTCGCCGGAGAGATTGCTGTCGATCCGTGACGGCATTGCGTCGACCCGACCGATCGCGGGTACACGGCCACGATCAGCGGAGACGAGCCGCGACCACAGCCTGTCAGCGGAATTGATCGCCAACCCGAAAGAGCGCGCCGAACACGTCATGCTGATCGACCTCGAACGCAATGACCTCGGGCGGATCTGCGTGCCGGGCAGCATCGAAGTCGATGAGATGATGGTGATCGAATCGTACGCGCATGTGCATCACATCGTATCCAATGTGCGCGGCCGGCTGCGTGCCGGGATTACGCCGGGCATGGCCATACGAGCGGTGTTTCCCGGCGGCACGATTACCGGTTGCCCCAAGGTCCGGTGCATGGAGATCATTGCGGAACTCGAGGCCTCGCCGCGGGGCGCGTATACCGGGTCATTCGGTTACCTCAACCGAGACGGCAGCATGGATCTCAATATCCTGATACGTACGATGGTATTGCATGGATCAGACTTGCGACTGCGGGCAGGCGCCGGCATCGTCGCTGACTCCGAGCCGCAAGCAGAGCTCGACGAGACGCGTGCCAAGGCCAGGGGCCTGCTGGAGGCACTGACGTGACATCGGTCTGGTTTGACCCCGACGGCTCGATCAATACTGTCCCTGTCGACGATCGCGGGCTGCAATACGGAGACGGCGTATTCGACACGATTGCAATTCGGCACGGACGCGCAAGACTGGCCCACCTCCACATCGAACGATTGCGCCTCGGCTGCGAGCGCCTCGGCATGCAGGTACCGCCCGCCGAAAAACTGCTAGGTATGCTGGATGCCGCGATTGCGAGCACGGGCTGCCACGGCAGCGGCGTGGCCAAACTCGTGGTGACGCGCGGTTCCGGGATGCGCGGTTACCGGTATGCCGCTGATTCCACGCCGCGCATCCTGCTGGGCATTTTTGATTCTCCGCTGCATGCCCGGGACTTCTGGACCCGGGGCATCGGGACGCGTATCTGCAATTTGCGACTGGCGTCGCAACCGGCATTGGCTGGCATCAAGACTTTGAACCGGCTCGAGCAGGTGCTTGCCAGAAACGAGTGGCAAAGCGCGTCGATCGCCGAGGGCTTGATGCTGGACGCCGATTGCAACCTCGTTTGTGGCACCATGAGCAACGTGTTTCTGGTATCCGACCATGGCCTCTCGACACCTGCGATCACCTCGGCCGGCGTGAGCGGAGTGATGCGCCGGCATATCATTGCCGTAGCGGTGTCTGCCGGCCTGACGGTTGCGGTAGAGCAGGTACCAGTGCAACGCCTGGCGGAGTGTCATGAAGTTTTCGTGAGCAACAGCCAGATTGGTATCTGGCCTGTCCGATTTTGCGGTGCGCGACCGTATGCAGCGCCGGGCCCGACGACACAGCGTGTGATGAACTTGCTTGCCGACTCCGGCATCGAGGAATGCCGGCTGTGAAACGGCCGCTGCTGTTGCTCGTCAGCGTGCTGATTTCCGTGCTGGCGGTCATCGGCCTTGCAGTTTACGCCCTGACCGGCAGCCTCGATGAAAGCCTCGTGATTCCAGGCCGTGAAACAACGTTTGTCATCGAGCCCGGGACGTCGTTTACCGCGGTCAGCAACGCGCTTGCCGCCCGGGGCATGATCTCGCGCCCGAGAGTACTGAGCGTGTACGCCAGCCTGACCGGCAAGGCCGGCTCGGTTCAGGCGGGTGAGTACAGGCTGAAGGCGGACATGACCATCCGCGATATGCTGGATGCATTTCTTGCGGGTGATGTTGAACTCCATGCTTTCACCATCGTCGAGGGCTGGGATACCCGTGAGTTACTCGCCGGTATGGCGGCAAATTCAGCCATCCGGATCACTGTCAGTGACGAGGACCTGCTGCGCTTTCTTTCCGAAATCGGCGCGCCGT
>JAKEGN010000312.1 GCA_022615525.1 Woeseiaceae bacterium | reverse complement strand
CCCGACTCGATCGCCGCGCGCCGGACTACGGGCGCGGCAAGTACAACGACTTCAATACCTTCTATTTCCAGGCCGCATCGGGCACCTCCGGTGGTTCGTCCGGTTCACCGGTGATAAACATCGAGGGCGAGGTGGTGGCGTTGAACGCCGGGGCAAACAGCGGCGCCGCGAGCAGTTTTTTCCTGCCTCTCGATCGCGTCGAACGGGCATTGAAACTGATCCAGGACGGCAGGCAGGTGACACGCGGCACCTTGCAGACCATCTTCATGAGCAATGCCTACGATGAATTGCGGCGCCTGGGACTCAGCGAGGAATCGGAGGCGCTGGCGCGGGAGGCAAATCCCGAGGCAACCGGCATGCTCAGCGTGCAGCAGGTCATTCCGGAGTCTGCGGCGGATAAAGTGCTTCAGGTCGGAGACATCTTGTTGCGGGTCAACGGGGAATTGGTCACTGAATTCGTGCCCCTGGCGGCGATACTCGATGAGCAGGTCGGCAAGACGGTGTCCATAGAAGTGGAGCGGGGCGGCAGGAAGATGCGCGCCAGCCTGCCGGTCGAGGACCTGCATGGCATTACGCCGGACGAGTATCTCGAATTCGGTGATGTCATAGTCAACGACCTCTCGTACCAGCAGGCCCGGCATTACAATCGTCCCATTCGGGGCATATACGTTGCGAATCCGGGTTACATGTTCGGCAACGCTGCGATTCCGCGTGGCGCCGTCATTTCCGAAGTCGATGGCGCGGCTGTACGCAACATCGGCGAACTCGAACGGCAACTCGACAGGCTGGCCGACGGCGACCGGGCGGCGGTTCGCTTCTATACTATGGACGAGCCGCGCAACAGCGTGCTGCGCTCGGTGGAAATGGATCGGGACTGGTTTCCGGCGCGACATTGCCAGCGCGATGACACGACCGGGCTTTGGCCGTGTCGCACACTGTCGAAGGGGCCGCCCCCGTCACCGCCCGAATCAGGGCAAACGAGCTTCTCCGGCTACGACGATCCCCGGATTGACGCCATTGCGCCGTCGATGGTGATGGTGACTTTCGACCTGCCGTACTCCGTATCCGGTGTGGCGGACCGGAACTACTATGGTACCGGCCTGATCGTCGATGCCGAGCGCGGCCTGGTCATCGTCGACCGCAATACGGTGCCGCTGGAAATGGGTGATGTAACGGTCACCTTTGCCGGCTCACTGCAGGTCAAAGGTGACGTGCGGTATGTGCACCCGCTTCACAATCTTTCCATCGTCGCGTACGACCCCGCGCTGATTGGTGACACGCCGGTACGTTCGGCAGTCTTCGATGTTCGCCCGATGCAACCCGGGCAGGCCGTCTGGGTAGCCGGGCTCAAGGGCGATCACCAGCTGGTGCACCAGGAAGCCATCGTCGCTTCGGTCGAGCCCATGTTGTTGCCGTTGTCCAGGACGTTTCGATTTCGCGATTCGAACCTGGAGAGCATCTCGCTGGTCAACGGACCGAACGAGTTCGATGGCGTCGTCATCAACGACCTCGGGCAGGTGCTTGCGATGTGGTCGAGCTTTGCTTTCCAGGCAGGCAGTGAATCGGAGCAAGTCAATCGCGGTGTAGCCAGTGAACTGGTGAGCGAGTTCGTCGACATCGCGAGATCGGACAAGTCGATTTATTCGCTCGAGGCGGAGTTCGGCTACCTGCCGCTTTTCGCCGCCCGAAAACTCGGCCTTGACGACGAATGGCTGTCGAAGCTGGAACAGCACAATCCGCAGGGCAGGCGAGCACTCAGCGTGAGCCGGCTGGTTGCCGGCACTCCGGCGTCCAGCGACCTGCGCAACGGGGACATGGTTCTGGCAGTCGACGGCAAGGTGGTAACGACGTTTCGTGAACTGGAGAGGGCCGTACAGGGACCGAAACTCCGACTGACCGTGTGGCGTGACGGGCGCGCGCAGGACATCGATACGAAGGCGGTATCGCTCGACGGCAGCAGTCTCGAACGGGTGGTGGCGTGGGCCGGCGCACTGCTGCAGGATCCGCACCGCGAAATGGCGGCACAACGCGGCATCGAGCCGTACGGCGTATACGTCGCGTTCTTTTCCTACGGATCGCCGGCGACGCGTTACGGCCTGTGGGCCGGCCGGCGGATCGTCGAAGTCGACGAAGTTGCGACGCCGGACCTGCAGACATTTCTCGACGTGGTGGCGCGCAAACGGGACCAGGCCTCGGTACGCCTGAAGACGATAACGTGGAACGATGCGGTCGAGGTCATCACGCTGAAACTCGACAACCAGTACTGGCCCGCTTACGAAATCAGAAAGACGGCAAACGGGTGGCAGCGATTTGACATTGGCTGACGAATTTGTGCGGAAACGTGCTCGCGCCGCATGCATCGGCACTGTGTCCGCGGCCATCGTGTTTCTGTGCGTCAACGGTACGGGACAGGCATTCGCCCAGACGCTTTACAAGTACCGCGGCAGCGACGGGGAATGGATATACACCGACCGGCCGCCGCAAGGCGAGCAGGTCGAAGAAACCCGCCAACTGGACAAGGGGAGCGGTCAGCCGAAACTGACGGTCATCGACCGGCGTTACGACAGCCAGGTGAGCCTCATCGCGCAGAATGAATTTTATTCGCCGGTCGAGGTGGTGGTTGCGCTGGACGAGTTGCGCAACGTGGGATTTCCGCCGCCGGAAATGGACCTGCGCTGGGTGGTACCGGCACGGAGCAGCACGGAATTGTTGCGCCTGGATACGTTGCAGGAAAACGCAGCCGCCGGCATCAGCTTTCGCTTCGTCTGGATCCCGGGCGATCCCGGGAGCGAACACCGGCCGCCGCGGCCGTATCGTGTGCCGTTTGCCCTGGCGAGCGCGTACCCGGTGTCGCAGGCCTTTCCGACCAGCATTACCCATACCACGCCGGACAGCCGTTTCGCCGTCGACATCGCCATGCCCGTCGGCACCGACATCCATGCGGCGAGGAGTGGCACGGTGGTCGAAGTCGCGAGCAACAACTACCGGGGCGGAATCGACACGACGCGCGACGGCGCGGAAGCCAACCTCGTGCGTATCCTGCACGATGACGGCACCTTCGCAATCTACGCACACCTGAACTGGAATTCGATCCGGGTACGCCCGGGTGACGAGGTGCAGCGTGGCCAGTACATCGCCGATTCCGGCAACACCGGGTTTTCCAGCGGGCCTCATTTGCATTTCGCGATCGTGCGAAACCGCAATTTGCGACTGGATTCCGTGCCGTTTTATTTCGAAGGCCCGAACGGCAGCGAGCTGGCCCCGAAAACAGGCATCGAGCTTCGCGCCTACTGAGACTATTGCGTTTGCCGCAGCTCGGCCGCCAGGGCCTCGAAGCTCGACAGCGGCAGCGAGCAGGAATTGCCGACACAACGATAGGCGACGGTTTGTCCCGGTACAGGCCGCCGATCCGCCAACGCCCCGGGAAGGCCGGGAGCCGAGGCGTCGATGGCGAACACCAGGCGCCGCGGCGCATAGAGCCGTGCCGCCGCGTCCCGCCAGCGGCCGATTTCATCCGCGTCGCCGCGGACGATGATGATCTCGGGATGCTCGAGATACTCTTCCAGCGCCGTAATCAGGGTGGCATGACCATGCGGGTACTCGAGCATGGCCTGCCACGCGTATTG
>JAKEGN010000311.1 GCA_022615525.1 Woeseiaceae bacterium | reverse complement strand
GCGTTCCGGATTCCGTGCCGAGCAGCAAGGCAACGGCAACAATCGTTGCGAGCAGCAGGCTTGCAACGGCGATGCCGGCACGACGCAAGCGGAATCGCGGACGCAGACTCACAGGTCCGGCCCCAACGTGATGTGCAGACGGTAGTCACGGTCCGGGTCGTCCAGCGGATGTGCGACGTCGACACGGATGGGGCCGAGGGGTGAATACCAGCGCAACCCGAGCCCTACGCCGGTTTTGAAATCGACATCGAATTCGTCGAAGGCATTGCCGGTATCGACAAACGCGGCGATCGACCACTTCTTGCTGATGAGGCGATCGATCTCGATGCTGAACGTGGCAAGGTAACTTCCGCCGATGACGTTGCCTTCTTCGTCGGTCGGTCCCAATGTTTCGAATCCGTAGCCGCGCACGGAGTTGTCGCCGCCGGCAAAGTAGCGCACCGAGGCGGGCAGCTCATCGAAATCTTTCTTGGCCGTGATACCGAGGTCCGCCCGCGCCAGCACGCGCGTGGTCTCACCGAGAGGGATCGCCCATTTCGTGGACCCGGTCACCTGCAGGAACGTCGTATCCGACCCGATGTCGTCCAGGGAGCCGCGTATGTCGAGGCTCATGCGGCGGCCGGAGCGTATGCGGCTGATCTCGCGGCCGATCGTCGACTCCCAGTTGATGCCGGGAATGATCAGGCGCGATTTGTCGAGCTGATCGCCGACCCGGTAATCCTCACCGGTGAAATTCAGGTATGGCGTCTCGAGCCACTCCGGTGTGCGATTGTGGGACACGCGTATGCCGAGCGTTACCTTGTCGGACCTGCTGGTGTCGGTACGCTTGTGCTGGTAACCGCCGAAGAGGTCGACCCACTCGTCCTCGGGATTGCCGCGCGGCCAGCGATAGGTGCCGGAAATCTGCGAGTCGACTGACGAAACGAACAGGCGGCTGTCGAACTGGTGTCCCTTGTCATTCAGGCGTCGATTCGTGTACCCCAGCCGTCCCTGCACGCCCGTATCGGTCGCGAAACCGGCGCCGATCGTGTACACCTGCCGCAGACCGGGCTCCAGTGTGACGAATACAGGAACCTCGCGGCTGCCGTCGTCCGACGGTTCGGCCCTGATCGATACCGCGCCGAAATATCCGCTGCCGCTCAGTGCCTCGTGCAACTCTGAAATGGCGGCGGCGTCATAGGGATCGCCGGCGTGGAACACGGCGTATCCGGCCAGCAGGTCAGGCCGCAGTATGTTGTCGCTGTATTCGACGCGTCCAAAGCGATAGCGCGGTCCCGATTCCACTTCGAGTTCGATGTCCGCCTGCAGGAGGTCCGCATCGACGGTGACCGCGCTCTTCGACAGCTGTGCCTCGAAATAGCCCCGCGACTGTACCGCGCCAACCAGCCACTTCTTGTACCTTTCGTACTCGCCATGATTGAGCACACTGCCGACGACCGGGCGATACAACCAGCTCTGCTGCGAGATCCAGGCATCTTCCCTTGCTTCACCACCGATTGTAATCGCGACCTCGCGCAATCTCACGGGTTCGTCGAGTTCGACATGGAATGCTGCGGACCAGCAACCCGATTCATCGAACGACAGTTGCTTTCGGGACTGGTAGCGATAGTGGCCCATCGCTTCGAGGGCATTGCGAAGCTTCGCGTCGCTGTCACGGAACAGCCGCTCGACACGGAATCGGGCGGCATCGCAGGGCACGGACGCGAGCGGCATCAAGGCCCTTGCGTTCTTTTCCAGTGGTTCCGTCAGGCCGGTAAACGTGACTGCCGCGGGCACATTCGCAGCAACGAACAGGCTTAATCCGGCAACACTCGCGAAGATCCGTGCTGCGACGCGCATTGAGAGTCCGATCAGATTGTAGAGGGCGAGTCTTCCAGTCAGGCGGAGATGAGCCCTGGAGCAACAGCATGCCGGATCGGTATGCCTGCCAGCAACGTCTGTACCATCGATTCGATATCCTGCGGGGCGCTGCTCTCGCCGACAAAGACGGGCGGCTTTCGCCGCAACAGGCGCCAGTCGCCGGATTTCAGGACCCGGACCAGGTGCTGGATGTTGTTTCGTATGCCATCTACGTAGGGATTCTGGCCGTTGTACAGCACCTCGATATACCGGTAAGCGCGGTTGAACTTCTTCTGCAAACGGTCGCGCGTCACCTGCTGGTAGAACAGGGGCGTTTTCTTCAGCAAGTCGATGCCGGACTCGTAGCGCACCATGTACTCACCAGGCTTTGCGTTCTCGACCGCGATCCCGCCGAGCACGAATTCCTTGTACAGCCGGTCGCGGCATTTCTCCAGGTAACAACGGTCCGCCATTTGTGCAATGAGGTCGGCGGTTCCCAGCAGGTGGCCGCAAATGGCATCCCTGGGATCGTCCAGTTCTATCCTGTCGAGGTCGAGTTCGTAACCGGTGAAGTGCACGATCATGCTGCTGACCGGGGCGTCGCTTGCCATGCCGAGGGTCGGCAGATAACGTCGCAGGAAATCGGCGCTCCTCGAAACATGATACAGGGTGAATTCGGCGCCATTCCGGAAGTCGCGATCGCGTTCATGGTGGCGGATGTAACCGGAGTCGTGAAACAGCGCCGTGACGATCGCCATTTGCGCACGCTTTGCGCCGAGCCTTTCCGCAGGTTCGGCGCTCTTTTCATAGCCGATGATCAGCCGAGCCAGCGCCAGCGCCATATCGAGCGTGTGCTGCATGTCGTGATAGGTGGTATCGCAGCCGCTGTACCCGGGGTACTTGCCGGTGAACAGCCGATCGAAGTCGTAGAACGCAAGCCACAGCTTGTCGAACGAGGCCCCGGGAAAATGCTCGATGAAAAGTCGGTTGACAGCGTTACGAACCGCCTGGGGTTTGCTCACCTGTACGGTGTTCGTGACGTCGTAATCGTTGCGCCGGTCCTGGGACATGATTCTGTTCTTGTTTTTGTTCTGGGACGATGCGCTGCCTGCCATAGCGCCATTTTGCATACTGCCGAAATTGATCATCCCTCACCCGAGTCGCCGATCCAGATCAAACTGACCTGATGGAAAGAAATCATACACGGAGTTGCCCCGGGCGGCATTGGTACTTGCGGGAATATGTCCAAAATGCCCTGAAAAAGGGCCTCAGAGTGAGAATTCAGCCAGTACCGGCGCGTGGTCCGAAGGCCGTTCCCAGGTTCGTGGTTCCCTGTCGATGCGGCTGCCGCTGCAGGTGCGGGCCATGGCCGCACTGGCCAGTATGAGGTCGATGCGCAAGCCGGCGTTTCGCCGGAATCCCGCCGCGCGGTAATCCCACCAGCTGAAACTCGCCGCCGGCTGTTCGAACTGGCGGTAGACATCCGACAGGCCGAGTTCGAGCAGCTTTCGCAACGCTTTGCGTTCATCCGGGCTGCACAGAATGTCGTCACCCCATTTGACCGGGTCGTAAACATCGCGATCCTCCGGCGCAATGTTGAAATCGCCGAGGACGACGAGCTTGTCGTACTGCTTGAGCTCTGCGGCGAGGTAATCGCGCAGGGCGGCAAGCCACTTGAGTTTGTATTCGTATTTCTCGGAACCGACGCTGCTGCCATTGGGCACGTACAGATTGACGATCCGGACGCCATCGATGCTGGCGGCCAGCACGCGTCGCTGCGGGTCTCCGAAGTCGGGTATCTCGACGACGTGGTCGGACGACGGTTTCCGGCTGGCTATGGCGACACCGTTATAGGTTTTCTGGCCATTGGCAACGGTGTGGTAGCCCAGCTCCGAAAACGCCGCGGCGGGAAAAGCCTCGGTTAGCTGCTTGATCTCCTGCATGACCAGCACGTCCGGTGACTCATTGCCCAGCCACTCGATGACATGTGGCAATCTCACGCCCAGCGAATTCACGTTCCAGGTTGCAAGCTTCAAGCCGCTTTGCCTATGCCGCTGTGACGCAACAAGGCATCGATTGTTGGTTGTCGTCCGCGAAACGCCACAAATGCCTGCATGAAGTCGCGACTGCCACCGACTTCGAGGATCTCGCTGCGAAACCGGGCGGCCGTCGGTTTGTGGAAAATTCCGGATTCCTCGAACGCGGCGAAGGCATCTGCCGCAAGAACTTCGGCCCATTTGTAACTGTAGTACCCGGCAGCGTAGCCGCCGGCAAAGACGTGCGAGAACGCGTGCGGCATGCGGTTGTACTGCGGGTGACGCACCAGGCCGACTTCGGTTCGCACTTCGTTCAGTACTTTCATCACGTCAACGCCTTCGTGGTGCTCGGTATGGAGGCGAAAGTCGAACAGTGCAAATTCGATCTGGCGCAACATGGAGAGCGCCGCGCCCAGGTGCCGGCTGTCATCCAGTTTCCTGTGCATGTCCTCCGGCAACACCTCGCCGCTACGGTAGTGTGCAGATGACTTCACCAGGACGTCGTAGTACCAGGCAAAGTTTTCCATGAACTGGCTGGGTAACTCGACGGCATCCCAAGGCACACCGTTGATGCCGGCGAGGCTGGGATAGTCGACCTTCGTCAGGAGATGGTGGAGCATGTGCCCGAACTCGTGGAAGAACGTTAGCACATCGTTGTGCGTCAGCAGCGACAGGCCGTTTTCGTCGGGGCGCGCGAAATTGCACACCAGGTAGCCGACCGGTAGCACGTTCTCGCCGGCCAGGTTCTTGCGCGCGACGCATTCGTCGATCCACGCACCACTGCGTTTGCCGCTGCGGGCAAAAAGGTCCGTATAAAAACCGCCGATGATCGTGCCGCTCTCATCAGCTACATCGAAGTAGGAAACGGATTCGTGCCAGACGCTGACCTGGTCATTGCGCGTTAGCACGACGCCGTAGAGGCGGCTGGCGAGATCGAAAAGACCTTGCTTGACCCGGTTTACCGGAAAGTACTGGCGCAGAGCTTCCTCCGAGATCGCGTATTGCTGCTGTTTGAGTTTCTCGAGGTAATAAGCCGTGTCCCAGGCTTCGATCGGGTGTGCGGCCATGCCCTGGATCCGGTCCAGCTCGGCGCGCGCAGCCTCCTTCGTGTGGGATGCGAGCTGCTCCAGGAACTCGATGACGGCGCGAGTGGTCGTCGCCATCTTGGTAGCCAGCGAATACTCGGCATAGTTACTGAAGCCGACCAGCCTCGCGATGTCGCCGCGCAGCGTGAGGATCTTCCTGATGTTGTCGCTGTTGTCCCACTCCCTCTTGCCCTGGTCCGATGCGCGCGTGGACCAGGCCTTGTAGAAGCGCTGCCGCAACTCGCGACTGTCGGCGTGCGTAACCACATCGACATAAGTCGGTGCATCCAGTGGCAGCCACCACCCCGACAAACCGCGCCGGCGAGCCTCCACGGCGGCCTGCTCCAGCACATGCGCAGGCAAACCGTCGAGCAGTGGCCGGTATTAAGTATGAAACGACCAGTCGTCGGCGGCGTCCTGGACATTGTGCTCGAACTGCGCCTGCACCGAGGCGAGCTCCTGGACCAGTTCACGGTAGCGGGCCTTCTCGGCATCCGGCAGCGCGACGCCGGCGAGGCGGAAATCGCGCAGCTCCTGCTCGAGCAGCATTTTTTGCGCCGCCGTCGCGGACTCCGGCAAGGCGTCGGCGATACGCTGGTAAGCCTGTTGCAGGCGCGTATTCTGTGATACTTCGGCGCCGTGTTCGGTGATCAGCGGCAAGGCCCTGTCGTACACTTCGCGCCACTCAGGGTCGCCAAGCACGCTCTGCAGATGCGATACCGGCGACCACACCCGGCTGAGTTCGTGGCTCATCGACTCCAGTGGCACGACCAGCGAATCGAAGTTTTTCACCAGGGGATCATCGAGCAAAGTATCGAGTTTTGCGCGATGCTCTGCGATAAGCTGTTCGAGTGCGGGGAGTACGTGACGCGCCTCGATTTGGTCGAAGCGGGGCAGT
>JAKEGN010000310.1 GCA_022615525.1 Woeseiaceae bacterium | reverse complement strand
TCAGGATAGGCCGCCGCCAGATGCGAGGAAAACGGCGTGTCGGCGAGAATGTCGCGCAGCACGGCCGGTGCGATCTTGCAGCCGCAGCCGCCGCCGTGGGAGAACTGGGTCAGCCGGATGGGAGTATCGACGCTGGAATGGCTCATGTTGTGAATTCACCTGTGAAGAAATTCATACGACAGGAATCTATATAGCATGAACTCGATCCTCCCCGTCAGCGGCTTCACTCCGCAGCAGCGTATCGATCGGCTGGTGCAGGCACGCACCCGGCTACGCGCGCTGATCGAACATTTACCCGAAGACGGCTGGCTGGGGCCGCGTGCCGAGCACCTGAATCCGCCGCTGTGGGAGTTTGGCCATATCGTCTGGTTCCAGGAGCGCTGGTGCCTGCGCGCGCTGCCGGATGGCAGCCTGGCAGCGAGTCGGCTCAACAATGCGGACGCGCTCTACGACTCGTCTGCAGTGCCGCACGACAGCCGCTGGTCGCTGCCGCTGCCGAATCCGGCAGCCGTCGACGACTACGCCGCTGAGGTGGCCGCCGCGGTATCGGCACGGCTGCTCGACCATGCCGATCCGGCGCTCGCCTACTTTGCCGAGCTGAGCCTGTACCACGAACTGATGCACATCGAGGCCTGGTGGATGGCGTTCCAGAATCTGGGTTATGCCCCGCCGTATCCCCTTCACACAGCCGGATACAACGCAAGCCCCGCCCGCACGACCTGCGCCGCAGCGGACGTCGAACTCGGCAGCCGCACCGAGGGCGGCTTCGTTTTCGACAACGAAAAGTGGTCGCACCCGGTGCGGATCCCGGCGTTCGACATCGACACTCACGCTGTATCGGAGACCAGCTTCGCCGCCTTCGTCGACGCCGGCGGTTATCAAGCCCGCACGCTCTGGTCGGACGCGGGCTGGGCGTGGCGCACGGCGAGCGATGCGGCGCATCCCCTCTATTGGCGCAAAGCCGATGGCGCCTGGCAGGCGCGGCGCTTCGCAGACTGGATGTCGTTACGCGCCGACGCGCCGATGCTGCACGTGAACCGATTCGAAGCCGAAGCCTGCGCCGCCTGGCTCGGACGCCGCCTGCCGAGCGCCGCGCAGTGGCAGCACGCGACAACGCAAGCAGGCTTCAGTTGGGGCGTCTGCTGGGAATGGACGCGCGATGCCTTTTTGCCCTATCCCGGTTTTGCGCCCGACCCCTACCGCGACTATTCGCAACCCTGGTTCGGCAGCCACACCGAATTGCGCGGCGGCGGGCCGGTCACCGATCCGTTGCTGAAACGCCCGGGTTTCCGCAACTTTTATTTACCCTACCGGCGCGACCCGTTTGCGGGTTTCCGCACCGTCAGTCCGGCAGCAGCCGGCAGCTAACCCGGTTCAGACGCCACGCTGCCGCGCCGTCTCGTACAGGCACAGCGCTGCCGACACCGAGACGTTGAGGCTTTCCACCGTGCCGCCGATGGGGATGCGCGCAATCTGATCGCAGCCTTGCTTGACCAGGCGGCGGATGCCCGTGCCTTCGGCGCCGAGCACCCAGGCGATGCCGGTTTTGGCATCGATGCCGGACAGCGGCTGATCGCCGTCCATGTCGGCGGCGATGACCCAGATGTTGTGTTCCTTCAGCTCCGAGAGGGTGCGCGCGAGGTTGGTGACCATGAGGTAGGGCACGGTATCGGCGGCACCGGAAGCGACTTTTTCCACCGTGGCGTTGATGCCGACGGCATTGTCCTTCGGCGCAATGACAGCGTGCACACCGAAGGCGTCGGCCGAACGCATGATCGCGCCGAGGTTGTGCGGATCGGTGACGCCGTCAAGAATGACCAGGAGCGGCGGGCCCTGGATGTTTTCCAGCACCTCGTCGAGCGAATGGCTGAGGGCGACCGGTTTGACGCGCGCGACCACGCCCTGGTGCTTGGCGGTCTTGCCGACCAGTCGCGTCAGGCGGTCGGCTTCGACCTGCGCCAGCTTGACCCCGTTGTCCCTGGCCTGGTGGACCAGATCGCGTGCGCGCGCATCGCGGCGGGTGAGGTCGAGATAGATTTCCAGGATGCCCGCAGGATCCTGGCGCAAGCGCGCCAGGACGGGGTGAAAGCCGTAGATGAGTTTCTCGGCGGCGTGCCTGTCAGCGGGTTTGTCGCTCATTTCTTGCGGCCGCCCGCTTTGGCGGGCTTCTTGTTCGGCATGGCGAATTCTTCGGCCGACTCGACCTGAACGATCAGGCTGAAATCGATCTTGCTGGTTTCAATGTCGGCACGCATCACCTTGATGCGCACGCGATCACCCAGGCGGTACTTTTTCCCGGTGCGTTCGCCGAGCATCATGTGCTTGGCCTGGTCGTAATGGAAATAATCCTGGCCGAGTTCGGAGACGTGCACCAGACCTTCGATGAAGATGTCGTCGATCGCGACAAACATGCCGAAGCTGGTCACCGCGCTGACGGTGCCGTTGTACTCGTCGCCGATACGATCCTGCATAAAGTAAGTCTTCAGCCAGGCGTCGACGTCGCGGGTGGCGTCGTCGGCGCGACGCTCGGTCATCGAGCAATGCAGGCCGGTTTCCGCCAGCCCCTTGCCGGGCAGCTTCTCGCCCTGCAGCACCGCCTTGATGCCGCGGTGCACCAAGAGGTCGGGATAGCGACGGATCGGCGAGGTGAAGTGGGTGTAGGCCTCGTAGGCGAGACCGAAGTGACCCTTGTTGTCCGGACTGTAGATCGCCTGCCGAAGCGAGCGCAGCATCACGGTTTGCAGCAGGCCGTGGTCGGGACGATCCTTGATCTTGTCCAGCAGTGCGGCGTAATCCTTGGCGTGTGGCTTGTCGCCGCCGCCGAGGTCGAGGCCGAACTCAGCGAGAAAAGCGCGCAGCGCGGCGAGCTTTTCCGGCGTGGGGCCTTCGTGGACGCGGAACAGTGCCGGCTGCTTGTTCTCGTGCAGGTAATCCGAGGCGCAGACGTTGGCCGCCAGCATGCATTCCTCGATGATGCGGTGGGCGTCGTTGCGAATCACCGGCACGATCTCCTTGATCTTGCCCTGCTCATCGAAAATGATCTGCGTTTCGGTCGAGCCGAAGTCGATCGCTCCGCGCTTGGCGCGCGCTTTCAGCATGACGCGGAATAGTTTATCGAGCGCTTGCAGATGCGGCATCAACTCAGCCTGCTTCCTGTCCGGTTTGGCAGCGCCAGAGAGCCAGTCCCACACCTGGTTGTAGGTGAGGCGCGCGTGCGAAAAAATCACCGCCGGGTAGAAGCGGTATTCCTTGATTGCGCCCGTGCTGCTGATCTGCATGTCGCACACCATCGACAGGCGATCGACTTCCGGATTGAGCGAGCAGAGCCCATTCGACAGCGCTTCCGGCAGCATGGGGATGACCCGGCGCGGGAAGTACACCGAGTTGCCGCGCGTGTAGCCTTCGGTGTCGAGCGCATCATGGGGCTTGACGTAATGGCTGACATCTGCGATCGCGACAATCAGACGAAAACCGCTGCGACCCTGCGGTTCGCAATACACGGCATCGTCGAAATCGCGCGCGGTCTCGCCGTCGATGGTGACGAGCGGAAGATGGCGGATGTCCTCGCGGTCGACCATGTCCTTTTTCTGCACCTTGTTCGGCAGCTTGGATGCCTGCGCCTCGACCTCCGGCGGGAACACATAGGGCAGATCGTGCTTGCGCAGCGCGATCTCGATTTCCATGCCGGGGCCGGTGAAGCTGCCGAGAATTTCGCTGACACGGCCTACCGCCTCGTTATGCGCACCGGGCTGGGTGACGATTTCCACCGTGACCACCTGGCCGGACTGCGCCGCGCCCGCGTTGCCGGCGGGAACGAGGATGTCCTGATTGATGCGGCGGTTTTCGGCGATCAGGAAGCCGACGCCGCCTTCGAGGTAATAGCGGCCGACGACAGTCTTGTTGACGTGATCAAGCACCTCGACGATCTTGGCCTCGCGCCGTCCGCGGCGGTCGAAGCCGGCGACGCGCACCAGCACCTTATCGCCGTGCAGCACGCGGTGCATTTCCTTGGGCGAAAGATAAAGATCGTCGCCACCCTCTTCCGGTACCACGAAACCGAAGCCGTCCGGATGGCCTTCGACGCGGCCCTTGATCAGATCGAGCTTGTCCGGCAAACACAGCTGACGCTTGCGGTTGAGCATGAGCTGGCCGTCGCGCTGCATCGCGCCGAGGCGGCGCTGGAACAGGTCGCGTTCGGCTTCGGTGATGTGCAACTGCCCGGCGAAGGTATCGGCATCGACCGGACAGCCGGCCTCGGTCAGCAATTGCAGGATGTATTCGCGGCTCGGCAGCGGCGATTCGTAGCGCTCGGTCTCGCGTTCGTAGAACGGATCGGCGAGGCGGATGGCCGGGATCTGGTGTTTTCCTGCGCGGCTGCGGGATTTTTTTGTAGGCATCTTCGTTGACAATCTATTCTCTGCTCTCTAAAATGCGCGCCTTATTGCCCAGATGGCGGAATTGGTAGACGCGCACGGTTCAGGTCCGTGTGCCGCAAGGTGTGGAGGTTCGAGTCCTCTTCTGGGCACCAG
>JAKEGN010000309.1 GCA_022615525.1 Woeseiaceae bacterium | reverse complement strand
GGCCTGGCGTACACGGTCCGCGGTGACCTTGTCCGGCTCGATCTGGATCAGCTCCGGCTCGTTCATGTGCTCGTAGGCGAGCTCCATCACCCGGTGCGAAAGCGTTGCGGAGAACAGCATGTTGAGGCGCTTTTCGGGCGGCGGGAGCCGGCGCAGGAGGTAACGGATATCCTTGATGAATCCGAGGTCGAACATGCGATCCGCCTCGTCCAGGACGACGACTTCGACCTTGTCCAGGCGGAATACACCCTGCTGGAAGTAGTCGATGATCCTGCCCGGTGTACCGATCAGCACGTCGACGCCGCTCTCGATGTCGCGGCGTTGCTGTTCGTAGCCGGTGCCCCCGTAGGCGAGTGCTATCGTAAGCCCGGTGTGCCTGCCGAGCACCTCGGCATCCTTGGCGATCTGCATGGCGAGTTCACGGGTCGGTGCCAGGATGAATATGCGCGGCTGTTTCTTCTCGCCGCTGCCGGTCGTTCCTGATTCCTTCGTCAGCAAACGCTGGTAGGCGGCGATGAGGAATGCCGCCGTTTTTCCAGTTCCCGTCTGGGCCTGGCCGGCAACGTCTTTTTGCTGCAGGGCCAGGGGCAGTGCGCTTGCCTGAATTGGCGTACAAAACTCGAAACCGGCGTCACGGATCCCGGCAAGGATGCTTTCGTGAAGATTCAGGGAGTCGAATCTGAGGTCGCTCAGATGGTTGTCAGTCATTGAAATTCGGTAAGAAAATGTGGATCGGGGGCTTGCAAAATGCCTCACGAAGGGTTCAAATTGGACAAACATCGAGGCGACAACCGTCGCATCTTTTCTGATTCGCCACCATCGAACTCCAAGAGAAGCCGCGATAAAGCTGCGACATATTGCCTGATTGAATTGGCAGCGTCATCCATTTCGTAGTGCGCGTTCGGTCGTCCGAAGACAGGAACGCGCATTTCAAGTCAACCAATATTTTACCCATGCTGGAGGCAGGAGCCAGTGAGCGACAAGATTGTGCACACGAATGACAGCCGTTTCGACACGGATGTTTTGCGGTCAGAAAAGGCCGTACTGCTGGATTTCTGGGCGGAATGGTGCGGCCCGTGCAGGATGATTGCGCCACTGCTCGATGAGGCAGCGGAGACCTACGCCGACCGGCTTACGGTGGCCAAACTCAATATAGACGAAAATCCGCATGCGCCGGCCAAGTTCGGTATTCGCAGCATACCGACACTGATGCTGTTCAGGAACGGTGCAGTGCAGGCGCAAAAGCTTGGTGCCATGTCGAAATCTCAATTAACTGAATTCCTGGAAAACAACCTGTGAGGGGATACTTGGGCAATCAAACCAGAAGCCGGCCGAAACAGTCGAGTAACAAGCAAAATAACTCGAACGGCCACGGGGGAAATCGGCGACGCCGTCGCAGGGGTCCGGTCGAAGTATATCCGGATGACGGTGACAACCTCGAAGTCATTCCCGCAGACCAGCTGGAACTCAGCAAGGATGCGATGAACCTGACGGAACTGAAGACCCGGCGAGCAGAAGCCCTGGTCGAACTCGGTGAATCACTCGGGCTCGACGGCCTGGCGCGATCGAGAAAGCAGGACATCATTTTCTCGATACTGAAGGCTAGTGCGCAGAACGGCGAGGACATCTACGGCGACGGCGTGCTCGAAATCCTGCAGGACGGTTTCGGCTTCCTGCGTTCCTCGGACAGCTCCTACCTTGCCGGACCTGACGACATCTACGTCAGTCCCAGCCAGATTCGGCGCTTCAACCTGCGTACCGGCGATACCGTTTCCGGACTGATCCGGCCACCCAAAGACGGGGAGCGCTATTTCGCCCTGCTGAAAGTCGGACAGATAAACCACGATGCGCCGGAGAACGCGCGCAACAAAGTGCTGTTCGAGAACCTGACACCGCTGTTCCCGCGCGATCGCCTGAAGCTCGAGCAGGGTAACGGCAGCACCGAAGATCTCACGGCGCGCATCATCGACATGGTTGCGCCGATCGGCAAGGGACAGCGCGGACTGATCGTATCGCCGCCAAAGGCCGGCAAGACGATGCTGCTGCAGAACATCGCTTCGTCGATTTCGGCAAACAATCCGGACGTCGACCTGATCGTGTTGCTGATCGATGAACGCCCGGAGGAAGTGACGGAAATGGCCCGCACCGTGCGCGGCGAGGTGGTGTCGTCGACGTTCGACGAACCGGCAAGCCGACACGTGCAGGTGGCCGAGATGGTGATCGAAAAAGCCAAACGGCTGACGGAACACAAGCGAGACGTGGTCATTCTGCTCGACTCGATCACGCGACTTGCGCGCGCCTACAACACGGTCGTGCCGTCGTCTGGCAAGGTGTTGACCGGCGGTGTGGATGCGAATGCGCTGCACCGGCCGAAACGGTTCTTCGGTGCGGCCAGAAACATCGAGGAAGGCGGCAGCCTGACGATCCTGGCCACGGCACTGGTGGACACCGGCTCGAAGATGGACGAAGTGATCTACGAGGAATTCAAAGGCACCGGTAACATGGAGATCCACCTGGATCGCCGCATCGCCGAGAAGCGTGTGTTCCCCGCCATTAACATCAATCGGTCCGGAACGCGAAAAGAGGAACTGCTGACCCAGCCGGACGAGCTGCAGAAGATGTGGGTGCTGCGCAAAGTACTGCATCCCATGGACGAACTGGCGGCGATCGAGTTCCTGCTGAACAAGCTGCAGGATACGAAGACCAACGCCGAGTTCTTCGAGGCGATGAAGCGCTAGGATCAAGCTCCGAGTCGCGTGCACAGCTCGCTCCTACACGTTTCTGTCTTTTCCCCGGTTGGGGCGAGCCGTGCTCGCGACGCGCTGAACCGATTTGCG
>JAKEGN010000308.1 GCA_022615525.1 Woeseiaceae bacterium | reverse complement strand
GATCAAGGAGGGGCTGCAACTGACACTGGATAGCCTCTATCCCCTGCAGGCATGGCCCGAGCTGTTCGACGGCAGGGAAGTTCTCATACGATTCGACCCCGGCAAGGGCCAGGGACACCATGATCACGTCCGGACAGCCGGCATCTACTCGAAATTCGGTGTCCCCCTGTTCGAAGTCGATGAGCTGTCCGGACTGCTGGAACGCGCGAATGCGACGGTTATTGGTGTACATGCACACAGTGGCAGTGGAATACACGATCCGCACAACTGGATGTCGATCGCAGAGAAACTTGCTGGCGTGGCGCAACGCTTTCCGCGAGTTCGTGTTCTGGATCTCGGTGGCGGGATGGGCGTGCCAGACCGGACCGGTGAGCCTTCGTTCGACCTGGAGACCCTGGACAAGGACTTGCGTGCTTTCAGCAAGCGCTACCCGCAATACGAGTTGTGGATCGAGCCAGGACGGTATCTCGTGTCACAGGCGGGCGTGCTCATCAGTCGGGTCACACAGACGAAGGGCAAGGGTGAAATGCGTTACATCGGGATCGGTACGGGTATGAATTCGTTGATACGTCCTGCGCTGTACGGTGCGTATCACGAGATTGTCAACCTGACCCGACTCGGCGAGCCGGCGTCGGAAACGGCGACCATTGTAGGTCCTATCTGCGAGTCCGGCGACAAGCTCGGCACCGATCGCGTACTTCCTCGTACGGTCGAAAACGACGTACTGCTGATCGCGAATGCCGGCGCCTACGGCTACGTTATGAGTTCGCGCTATAACCTCCGGGACCCGGCCGCCGAATTCGTCATCTGAAAGTCTGCTTCACCGCTTCACCCGCGGTGTCGCCGCTCGAGGCAGTCGGCCACATCGGCCAACGACAAGCCGAGCACGGCGAGCAGCACCTGGAAATGAAACATCAGGTCGGCCGCCTCGCTGATCTGTTCCTGTCGCGTACCTGCAGCGGCGGCAAGCGCCAGCTCGACAGCTTCTTCGCCGACTTTCTGGGCGACCCGTCGTGTACCGGACGCAACCAGCTGCCCGGTGTAACTTCCCGCGGGTTGAGTCCCTATGCGGTCCCGAATGATGGTCTCGAGCTCGCTGAGGTAGTCCAGGTTCTTTGTACTCATGGGTATTTCCAGTCGTAAGAGGTGTCAGTAGCGCACGTGCACGCCAGCGCCATGCAGGTATTTCTTCAGCTCGTCGATATGAATGCTTCCGTCGTGAAAAACGCTGGCCGCAAGCGCGCCGTCAACCGAAGCGGCACGAAATACATTCGCGAAATGTTCGGATGTGCCGGCACCGCCGGATGCAATCAGCGGGACGGTACAAAGGCGCCGGATCATTGCAAGTTGGGCTATATCGTAGCCGTTTCGCACGCCATCACGGTTCATGCAGTTCAATACGATCTCACCGGCACCCAGATCCTGCACACGGCGGACCCAGTCCGGAGTTCGCCATCCGGACTCACTGGACTTGTTCGAGTCGCCGGTGAACCGATACACGAGGAAATCACCGTTCTTTTCAAAGCTGTCGACGCCGACGACTATGCACTGCGAGCCAAAGCGGTAGGCGAGCCGCGTGATGAGGTCCGGCGATTCCAGTGCCGGCGAGTTGATCGATATCTTGTCGGCGCCGCGATTGAGTACCGACTCGGCGTCTGCAATGCTACGAATTCCACCGGCCACGCAGAACGGAATATCCAGCATTGCGGCGACGTCGGAAACCCAGTGACGATCCACGGTCCGGCCGTCCGGGCTCGCGTTGATGTCGTAGAAGACCAGTTCGTCTGCGCCTTCGCGAACGTAACGCTCCGCGAGCTCCAGTATGTCGCCTGCGACGCGATGGTCGCGAAAGCGGATGCCCTTGACGACCTTGCCGTCGCGCACATCGAGGCAGGGAATTATGCGACGTGCAGCAATTTTTTTATCTCCTGTTTGCGTATGCAGCCATCGAGGAGCGCGCGCCCGGTGATGGCGGCATGAATTCCGGCTTCACGCAGCGCGACCAGGTCCGCGGCATGCCGGACTCCGCCGGATGCCTGCAAGGTCAACCCGGGGTAGCGGTAAAGCATTTCGCGATACAGCCCCAGGTTCGGACCGGTCATGGCGCCGTCGCGGCCTATATCCGTGCACAACACCCGGGCCAGTCCGCAGCCAAGGTACCCATCCAGGCACCGCCATAACGTGATTCCGGAGGCCTTGGTCCACCCTTGCGTGGCCAGCTGGGGCTGGCCATCCGCTGTCAGCCGCACGTCGAGGGCCAGCACGATGCGATCGGGACCGAACTCCTTCATCCATGACCGCACCCGGTCCGGGTCTTCTACCGCGACACTGCCGATGACGCAGCGTTCAACCCCGCGGTCCAGCCAGTCGCGGAGTGTCGCCGAATCGCGAATTCCGCCACCCAGCTGTACGGCCAGCCCGGTGGCGGATACCAAGTCGCGGACGATAGCGGCGTTTTCCTGGTTTCCTGATCTCGCGCCATCCAGGTCGACCACGTGCAGGGAGATGAATCCCAGCTTCCGCAAGCCTGCGGCCATCTGCAAGGGGTTGTCACCGTAGACCGTCTCCCTGGCGTAGTCGCCCTGCAGGAGCCTGACACAACGCCCTTGTCTCAGATCGATCGCGGGCAT
>JAKEGN010000307.1 GCA_022615525.1 Woeseiaceae bacterium | reverse complement strand
TGGAAACTGCTGCCCGACGGCAGCTATGAGAAAATTGCATCAGGCGACGAACCGCCGATATCCGCCCAGTCCGTTTTCCTGAAGCAACTGGCAACGTCGGCCTAGAACCTACCTCATAATCCCGCATGGCCGCAAAGCGGTTCTGGTGGATTATGAGACAGGTTCTACTCTGCACGCAGCCGGACGTTGACGCTTTCGAGGTAGATCCTTTCCCTGTCAAGATCCGCGACAGTCAACGGATTCGAGGCCAGCCAGCCGGCAGGAAATTGCAACTGCAGCGCATCGTCCTCCACCAGGAGACTGACTTCGGGTAACGGCTTGCTGCTACGGCTTCGATTCAGCAGCACCGCAACGCGCAACAATAGCATCAGGCGCAATGCCGACTGATGCCAGGCCTTGGGCAATGCCTGGCACCGGTCCAGGCTGATTACCTGCCGTTGGTTCGCAATGAGAAATGCGAGCAACTTCTGTTCGGCGCGCGGGAATCCGGGCATGTCTGCATTCTCGACGATGTAGGCACCGTGCCTCTGGAATCCACTGTGCGAGATATCCAGCCCGATCTCGTGCAATGCTGCCGCCCATCCGAGTATGTCGGAGGCCAGCGCGGAAGTGAGTTGCCAGTCCTTCCTGCATTGCTCCAGCAACATCGCCGCAGTGTCCGTAACCCGCTGAGCCTGATTGGCGTCGACATTGAATCGCCTGGCCATCGCACGAATGCTCCTCTCACGCGCATCCTCGTGCTGCAATCTTCCGAGGTAGTCGTAAAGGAGGCCTTCGCGCAGCGCACCATCCGAGATCTGGAGCTTCCTGATGCGCAATTCCCGCAGCAACTCCGCAAGAATTGCGAGGCCTCCGGGCCATACCTGTGCGCGCCGCTCCGGCAGGCCGGGCAGGACGACCTGGTCGACATGCGTGAATTGCAGGACCCGCTCGATCAGCGTCTCGACGGCCTCCGGTGTCAAATCGTGCGATTCGATGATTCCAAGCTCTCGGGCAACAGCTTCTGTCGCAAGGATCGTTCCGGACGTGCCGACAACTTGCGCGTCGGACCGGTCACGGAAGTAGGCTTTGACCGGCCGCAATTTCAGCCGTATCGCGAGTCGCGCCTTGTCGAAATAGCTGCGATTGATCCGGCCTTCAGGGAAATAAGTCTCGGTCATCACGACACAGCCCATGTGCAGGCTCTCCAGCGCTTTCGGCTCGGTGCCCTCGCCCAGTATCAACTCCGTACTGCCGCCGCCAATATCCATTACGAGGCGCGCTCCGGGGTTCGGCGGCAGGCTGTGGGATACGCCTTTGTAGATCAGGCGCGCTTCTTCTCGTCCCGAAATGACTTCAATCGGGTGCCCAAGTGCTTTCTCGGCCTCCTCGCGAAAAGCCTCGCCATCGCGGGCTCGCCGCAAGGTGCTGGTGCCTGCTGCCCTGACCCGCGATGCATGCATGTCACGCAGTCGTTCGCCGAATCGCGACAGGCACTCGAGCGCGCGCTGCCGGGCGGCCGGGCTGAGATCGCCGTTTCGTGTCAGCCCCTCCGACAGCCTTACGGTTTCCCGCCACCGGTCGATGATCGTGAGCTGCCCGAAGCGCAGCTCGCCGACAATCATGTGAAAGCTGTTGGATCCGAGATCGACCGCGGCGATGACTTCGGGGACCGCCGTGCTTTCGGGCTGCACGGTCAGGGCATCGGGTGACGCGGCGTTAATGGTGACTACCCCGCCGCTTGCTCGCTCGGGATTCGGGTGTCAGACGGTGAATGATGACCCGCAACCGCAAGTTGTTGCTGCATTGGGGTTGCGTATGACGAACTGTGCGCCCTGCAGGTCTTCCTTGTAGTCGATCTCCGCGCCCATCAGGTACTGGACGCTCATAGGGTCGACGACGAGCGTGACTCCATGATTGACGATACTGCTGTCCCCTTCTTCTTTCTTTTCGTCAAAGGTGAAACCGTACTGGAACCCGGAACAGCCGCCGCCAGAGACAAACACCCTGAGCATCAGGGCCGGGTTGTCTTCCTCCTGGATCAGCTCATGTACCTTTTTTGCCGCCGCGTCGGTAAAAATGAGCGGCGCCGGCGCTGCCGCCGACCCGATCACGGGCGTAACATTCTGTGTTGATGCCATAATTCCGGTACCTCAGGATCCGGCCCCGATCTTGGTCGGCGGCCGCAGGCTTCGGGTCGTCTGTTCGAGCAAGGGCACCTGCCCTTCAGGCTGGTGGACCAGCTTGCCGTTGATTTCGGCACCGATAGCCATTTCGATCAGATTGTAATACACATTGCCTATGACGCGCGCTGTCGGCCCGAGTTCAACACGCCGGCTGGCTACGACATCGCCCCTGACTATGCCATTCAGTACCACATACGGGACCTTTACGCCGCCCTCCACGTTGCCGTCCTCCGAAATACTCAGAGCCGAATTTCCATCCGGATCGGCGCTGACACTGCCATTGACGGTTCCGTCAATGTGGCAGCCGCCACTGAAAAACAAGTCGCCGTTGATCGATGAATTCGCACCGACCAGGGTGTCGACGATGCTGTGCCTGCGATTTTTGCGCCCAAACATGCATATCTCCTTAAACGGACTGCCAGGGAAAGCTTTGCTTCACACTGGCAATCGATTTGGTCTTCGACTTTACCTCGATGTTTATCCGTTCAGGCGCAAAGCCCTTCGGCAATAGCAGCTGACGATCAAAATTCTGAAAATACCGGAATGAAAACGGCCAGCCGCGGTCGGCGTCCGGCGGCAGGAGCTGCTCCAGCGTATAGGTGACCGCGGTACCGTCCTGCGCTCCCTCAAGGCTGAAATCGACTTCACCATTGACGCTTCGATCGTGTTGCATGACCTGGACCAGCACCAGTTTGACGTGATATTCCCCGTCATCCTGCCCTTTGCTCAGTTTCAGGTCCTGAATCCTCAAACCGCGACCACCATCGGCCGGCGAAATGATGCCGCGATAAAATTCGATAGCGTCGCGTTGCTCCTGGATCTTGCGCTGCAATTGAGTAAGGTTGGCCTCAACATCCTTGTAGGCCGCCTTGTCGATCTCGCTATGCGTCTTCAGCAGCGCGACTTCCTCTTTCAATGCGACAATCGTGTCCTCGAGTTCGTCGATGCGGTTAGCCGCGATGCGCTGATCCGCGGCTGCCTCGATCACGTTGTAGTCCGCCCGAATGCGGCCGAACTCGAAACTCAGGTATCCGCTGACGACGACCGCGATTGCAATGCCGGCCAGCAGTGCCAGCGCACGCAGGCCGCCGCCTGAGATGAATTGTCCTTTAAAAGTCACTCGGAAATCAGACTCTTGGGGCCGAATTATCATTATGTTACGCGGTG
>JAKEGN010000306.1 GCA_022615525.1 Woeseiaceae bacterium | reverse complement strand
GGGCGACCGCCGCAATGCTCGTCCTGGCAGCGGCCTTCACGGCAACCGCGGCGGCGACCGAGATCTACAAACAGATCGATGCGGACGGCAACGTCCAATACGGCGACCGGCCGACTGGCGCGGAATCGGAAGTGCGCCTGCAGATCGCGTCGCAACCAACCGACCCTGCACGCATCCAGGCGCAGGCCACAGCAAGACTCGAACAGCAGGCGACTGCCCGCGAGGCCGCCGCGAATGCACCCCAGGGACCGGGTGAGGAAGAGCAGCGCGCCGAAGCTCGCGAGCGAGCGGAAAAGTGCACGATGTATCGCGAACGGCTGGAAAAGTTTGTGCAATCGCGTCGGCTGTACCGTGAAGATGCCAATGGCGAGCGGGTCTATCTCGACGAAAATGAGACGCAGGCGGCCAGAGAAAATGTACAGCGCCAGGTCGAAGAATACTGCTCACCCTGATCGCTGAAAATCGGGGTCAGACCACAATCAAAACAGGTTCCCGGGCAGGCCGGATCGCATTAATTGTGGTCTGACCCCGATTGTGGTTTGACGCCGATTTTACTCGGTTACAATGTCAGCCTGATCTGTCCGGAGCCTGGCATTGATCGCAGCAAGCGAGACCACCGACCCGCAAGCGCAGGCTTATTTGCCTGATTTCTGCGCGGCCGGGGCTGTCCTGATCATCGTCCTGGTCGCCACGCTTATAGCCATCGTACTCACTCTCGCGGCTCGTCCCGATGCAGGGACGTTTCTCGGCGACCTGGGCCAGATGGCCATGTACGTCGTCTGGATGGCACTCCTCGGCACTGCCCTTCTGTGCAAGCTCCGCTCGTGGATCGAACGTTTCGGCAAGACGCAGGCATTCGTCATTGCATTCCTGCTCCTGCTCCTGCTTTGTGTTTTCGTCGCAGAGGGCACCTGGCAGCTGACGCGGGCATTCAGTGACATCGTCATCATCAGCGATTCTCACGTTGGCTTCCTCACCAGGACGATTGCGATCAGCTCGATCGTGATCGCTCTCGCCATGCGCTACCTGTACATATCCAGTGAATGGCGCCGCAGCATCGTGCTCGAAGCACAGTCGCGGATCAGCGCGTTGCAGGCACTGATCCGCCCGCATTTCCTGTTCAACAGCCTGAATACCATCGCATCGCTCACGCGGTCCGACCCGGCCCGCGCGGAGGAAGCAGTCGAGGATCTCGCCGACCTCATGCGCGCGAACCTCGGGAGCCCGAAGAATCGGGTTACGCTGAAGGAAGAGCTGGAAGTCGCGGCGATATACCAACGCATAGAAAAGCTGCGCCTCGGTGATCGGCTGCGCGTGCGCTGGAACGTCAACGACCTGCCGATGCGCGCACTGATACCCGGCCTGACGATTCAGCCGTTGCTGGAAAACGCCATCTACCATGGCATCGAGCTGCTCGCCGAGGGTGGCGAAGTCGTCGTTACCGGATCCCGCAGCGCCGACGACCTGGAGATCGAGATTCGCAATCCGGTCGCGGCCGTCCCGAATCGCCGCAAGGATGGCAACCAGATGGCGCTGTCCAATATCCGCCAGCGCTTCGACCTTGCCTATGGGCATCGCGCCACCGTGGATGTCGACGAATCGCCGCTGCACTACTGCGTGCGTTTGCGTTTTCCCCACGAAGAGCAGGTCGCGTGAACATACTTATCGTCGACGATGAGGCGCCGGCGCGCGATCGCCTGCGGCAAATGATCGGCGAAGCCGCTGAACATGCCGTCGTCGGCGAAGCAGGCAATGGTCAACAGGCGCTCCAGATGGCAGAGAAGTTGCGCCCGGATGTCGTGCTCCTCGATATCCGTATGCCCGGAATCGACGGCATCGAAACCGCACGGCATATCAGTGCATTCGAAGATCCGCCAGCCGTCGTGTTTACCACGGCCTACGACGAATATGCGATCCAGGCGTTCGAAGCGAACGCCGTTGGGTACATACTGAAGCCGGTGCGTCGCGAGAGACTCGACAATGCGCTGCGCCAGGCTGCGCGACTCTCCGGGGAGAAGCTGGGCGCTGTCGCGGCCCAGACCGGCTTGTCCGGGCAACGCGCGCATGTGTGCACGCGTCGGCAGGGTGAACTCAAACTCATCGCCATTGCGGACGTGTTGTGTTTTGTCGCTGATCAAAAGTATGTCACGGTAGTTCACAGCAACGGAGAAGACCTGATTGACGACTCGCTGAAGTCGCTCGAGGCCGAATTTGCCAGGCTCTTCGTCCGCATACATCGTGGTGTACTCGTCGCGATCAACCGGATAGAAGCGTTGGCCAAAAATGTCGATGGCCAGCTCGAGGTAAGGTTACGAGGCTATGGCAGCGGACGCCCGTTGCCGCTGGTCGTCAGCCGCCGCCACGTTGCCGACGTGCGCCGCCGTCTCAAAGGGAGATAGCCGCGGTGCGCATCCGCATTGCCACCAGGAAAAGCGCCCTCGCCCTTTGGCAGGCCGAGTACGTGGCGCGGGAGTTGCGTGACCTGCCGGGGGTCTCGACGGTCGAACTGGTTCCCATGACAACCCGCGGCGACGAAGTACTCGATCGAAGCCTGCAGGATGTCGGCGGCAAGGGCCTGTTCATAAAGGAACTCGAAGTTGCCATGCAGGCAGGTACTGCGGACCTTGCAGTGCATTCGATGAAGGATGTGCCGGCCGAGCTGCCGGCGGGCTTCTGCATCGCAGCTGTGCTGCCGCGTGCGAGTTTCGCCGATGCATTGCTCACCCGTGACGGCCGCAAGTTCGCCGAACTCCCGGACGCCGCCGTGATCGGCAGCTCGAGTCTGCGCCGACAGGCGCAACTCCTGGCATTGCGGGCCGATCTTCAGGTCAAGCCATTGCGCGGCAACGTCAACACCCGGCTGGCAAAGCTCGCCGACGGCGCATTCGATGCCATAGTGCTGGCCTGCGCCGGCCTGGAGCGTTTGGGTCTGGAGCGGCATATCAGCGAGCGTTTCGACCCCGAACGAATGCTGCCGGCGGCGGCCCAGGGGGTAATCGGTATCGAGTGTCTCGATGGCAACAATGAATTGAAAGCGTTACTGGTGCAGCTCGACGATGCTGCCACACGGCAGACAACCATTGCCGAGCGCGCGGTCGCTCGCCGCCTGCGCGCGAGCTGCCAGTCGCCGGTAGCGAGTCTTGCAACCCTGCACGGCGACGATCTCACGTTGCTCGCCCTTGTTGCGCGCGCGGATGGCAGCCGGGTATTACGTGAGGAAATCACCGGCAGCAGTGCAGAAGCCGGCGAACTCGGAATCGAGGTTGCCGATCGTTTGCTCGCGCGCGGCGCGGGCGAGTTGCTTGCCTCCGGTCATCTATGAGAACCGGTGCGTTATCCGGCCACCGCATCCTGGTCACTCGAGCCGTAGAGCAGGCGGCCGATCTTGCAAACGCCGTGGAAGCGGCCGGCGGTACGGCGCTGCGCCTGCCGTTGCTCGAAATCGTGCCGCGTGATGCACAGCAGATTTCCGACGATGTGGGCAGGATGAATTCTGCCGACATCGTGATCTATGTCAGCCCGAATGCCGTGCGTCACGGTTTCGCCTGGCATCCCGAAGCGGCCGAAACCGCCGCCATCGGCCCGACAACCCGGAAGGAACTCGAGCTTCGCGGAGTTGCGCATGTCGTATGTCCGGACAATGGCTACGACAGCGAAAGCTTGCTGGACAACGAGGCGTTCACCGATGTAGCGGGCAAGACAATACGCATCATTCGCGGTCAGGACGGCCGCGAACTGCTGGGAAGCACCCTGCGCAATCGCGGTGCAACCGTGCAATACCTTGCGGCCTACCTGCGCCGCGCGCGGCGTGTTCCTGAGTACGAAATCAGGGAATTCGCGCATCGCCTCCGGCGCGGCGAGATAAGCTGCATTACCGTGATGAGCGATGCCACTGTGGAAAGCCTGGTTGCCATATTGCCCGTCGCCGACAGGGAACTGTTGCGGCACACGCGACTGGTGACCCCCAGCAGTCGTGTGTTAAAAAACATCAATGAACTGGTGCCCGGCCTGTCCGTGACCCTCGCGCCCGGTCCGCGGCCGGACGACATGATCCTCGGGCTCATAGCCAGCCTGAAGCAGGACAACACTGAATGAACGAAATCCCGAACAACGACAGTTCGCCGACCGACGCCGCATCCGGCAAATCGCTGCCATCGCGCGAACGCGTCGACGACAGGCCTGCCACGTCTCAGGCGGCATCGCGGAACCTTGTCGCATGGCTCGCCCTGGCGGTCGCTGCGATCGCGCTGGCGCAGGTTGCTTACCAGGGTTTCACCGAAACCGACGATGACAGCACCCGGAGCATGCAGGCGGCGCAATTCGACCAGCTGCGGGACTCACTGCATGCGATCAGGCAGGCGACCGACAGCAACGATGCGAAGATTGCCGAATTGACCGGTGATGCCGGCGGACTTCAGGGCCGTGTGCAAGGCATCGAGACCCAGCTCGAAGAGCGCCTGCAACGGCTCGAGTTGATGCAAACCAGGCTCGGTGCGGTGGAAGGGTCGATGGCGGAGCTGCGGGGAATCTCCAGCGGCCTGCGTGATTCATGGCTGCTGGCAGAGGCCGAATATTACATGCAGATCGCGAATGCGCAATTGCAGCTCGCCGACAACCCGAAGCTCGCGACACTCGCGCTGCAACTTGCCGACGAAAAGGTTGCACAGCTTGCGAATCCGGCGTTGATCGGTATACGGCGGGCACTGGCCAACGAACTTCAGGCACTCGATGCGATAGAGAGTCCGGACATCGAGGGAATTGCGCTCATGCTGTCGAGCCTCGCGGCCGCGGTCGACAGCTTGCCGCTGAACCAGGATATCGACGTGCCTGAGGCGACGCCGGTCGAGGTCGATCCCGAGCTGACGGG
>JAKEGN010000305.1 GCA_022615525.1 Woeseiaceae bacterium | reverse complement strand
GGTTACGAACCGATCACCGAGCTGGCCAAAGCGCGCACGATGGAACGTTTCGAAGTGGAGGGCCTCGTGGGTCCTTACCGCGGCCAGGTCGAACAGGATCCCGAGCGCAGCGTGACCTTCATCGACGGCGTCGGCAAATTGCTGGCGGGAACCGACCTGGAAGGATGGCAGAAACCTTACGAGGAACTTGCGTCCCAGTTGCGGGAATATGGGGATTGGGTACGCGCCGAGATCCTGCCCAGGGCGCGGGACGACTTTCGCTTGCCGCCGGTGATGTATGCCGACGCGCTGCGAAACTGGGGTGTCGAAGATTCTCCCGAACAGCTGATACAGACCGCAACACAGGGCTACATGGACATCCGCAATGAAATGGACGTCATCGGGGCGCTGGTCGCGAAAGAACGCGGATATCCGTCCAGCGACTATCGCGACGTGATTCGCAGGCTTAAGGAGGATGGTGCAATCGACGGTGACAAACTGCTCGACCACTATCACCAGGTTCTCGGCAACATCGAAACCATCCTGAAAGACCATCGCATCATCAGCCTGCCGGAGCGCCCAGCCGGGATTCGCATTGCGACAGCAGCGGAGACGGCGGCACAGCCGGCACCTCATCTCGATCCGCCCCGGATGATCGGCAATACCGGCGAGTACCCGTATTTCGTCATCCCGTTGCTGGAGCAGAAGGCCGATGGCTCTTGGCCACAAACCGACGATACCTATGAAGCGGGCGCCTGGACGCTGACAGCTCATGAAGCTCGTCCGGGTCATGAAATGCAGTTCTCCAGCATGATTGAAGCAGGAGTCTCCATCGCGCGTGCAATCTTTGCGTTCAACAGCGCCAACGTCGAAGGCTGGGGCCTGTATGCAGAGGCGATTACCAAGCCGTACATGCCGCTCGAAGGCCAGTTGATCAGCCTGCAATATCGCCTGATGCGTGCCGGCCGCATGTTCCTCGACCCGATGCTGAATCTCGGCCTCATTTCGCCGGAGAATGCAAAGCGCCTGATCATGGAAGACATGGTCATCGGCGAGAGCTGGGCGCAGAATGAAATCGAGCGCTACACGTATCGGATGCCGGGGCAGGCGACCGCGTACTTTTATGGATACGCGAAGCTGCAGGCTTTGCGAACGCAGACAGAACTCGCACTGCGAGACGATTTCGACCAGCAGGCGTTTCACGATTTCGTGTTGTCGCAAGGCATGCTGCCACCGGATCTGCTGAAGTCGGCGGTCATGGAGAATTTCGTACTGTCCATGAAGAACTAGGCCGCTCGGTCCGGCGTTATAATCCTGCGGAGTCCATGAACGGGAGCGCCGGATGCCGGGGGATATAGCCTGCTATCGCTGCGGAGCGTCACTGGCCGCGCTGTCATTGCCGCTGTCCCGCCAGGACGAATGTCCGGCATGCGAGAATTTCCTGCACGTGTGCAGGATGTGTGTTTACTTCGACCCGCGCGTGCCGAGGCAGTGTCGAGAAGACGGTGCCGAGGAAGTGATCGAGAAGGAGCGCCCGAATTTCTGCGACTGGTTCAAACCCTCGGAGCAAGCGTTCGACAGCCGACGGGCACAACAGGAGGACAAGGCAAGGCTGGCCCTGAAAGCGCTGTTTGGCGAAGGAGAGGCAGCCGAACCGGTCATGGACGATGCGCTGCGTAAAGCACAGGACCTGTTCAAATGATCCTGGATCGGCGTCGCTTTCTGTCCGTGGCCGCTGCTGCCGTCACGGCGCCGTCCCTGAGCGCATGCGGTGATGTCACTCTGCCTGCCGATGGTGTGCCTCGCAGCGATTTCGATGAGGACTCGACCGCGGAGCAGGTGACCGATGGCATGGATCTCAAAGGCAAGATTGCGGTCGTCACCGGCTGTACGTCCGGCATCGGTTTCGAGACCATGCGAGTGCTGGCGAAACGCGGCTGCTACGTGATCGGCACGGGCCGAACGCTGGAATCTGCCCAGCAGGCATGCTCCCGGGTCCAGGGAGTAACGACGCCGGTGCAACTCGAGCTTTCCGATTTTGATTCCGTCGCCGCCTGTGCCGATGCCGTGCGCTCACTCAATTCACCTGTCGACATGCTGATCTGCAATGCCGGAATGCGCGGCGGCGAGCGGCAGACCGTGAATGGCATCGAGAAGCATTTCGTGGTCAACCATCTCGGGCATTTCATACTGGTGTACCGGCTGCTCGAGCGCCTGTATCTTTCCTGGCAGGGCAGAGTGGTCGTGGTCGGCAGCCGCGCTGCGTACCGCAGTGCGCCGCCAGATGGGATACGGTTCGATGACCTGGGAGCGGAACGGGATTACAGTGCGGGCAGGGCGTACGCTCATTCCAAACTGGCAAACGCACTTTTTTCGCTGGAACTTGCCCGGCTCCTGAAAGGCACACGCATTACGTCGAACTCGCTGCACCCCGGCCTCATCGACACCAACATTGCACGCAACGAATCCGCACTGGCGCGCGGCGCGTTCGGATTGTGGACGAGCCTCGCCGGCAAAAGCATCGAACAGGGAGCAGCTACCTCCTGCTACGTGGCGACCAGTCCCCTGCTCGGCAGCACCAGCGGCCAGTACTTCGAGGACTGCAATGCAGTGATCGTTGCAGGCGACAACCACATGCACGACCAGGAACAGGCGAGCCGTCTCTGGCTGCTGTCCGAGGAGTTGACGCGCGACTACCTGGTCGAAATCCGCCGCCCCGACTGGAATGAATTTGAAAACGGCCTCCGCAAAAAGCGCGACTGAGCAGCGTGCGCTGGTGTTGCTCTCCGGGGGCCAGGATTCGACGACCTGCCTGTTCTGGGCGCTCGACCGTTTCGGCAAGGGCGCCGTGGACGCCATTTGTTTCGATTATGGCCAGCGCCACCGTATCGAGATCGATGCAGCGCGGCAGGTCGCGGCTCACGCCGGCGTTCCCCTCGTTGTCCTGCCGATCGACACTTTCTCGGCACTGGGTGGCAATTCCCTGGTCGATACCAGCATAGCCATTCCGGCCGAGGCGAGTGCCTCCGGCCTGCCGGGTACCTTCGTGCCGGGACGCAACCTGGTATTTCTCACCTATGCCGCAGCCTATGCCTGGCGGCGCGATATCCGCCATCTGGTCACCGGCGTGGCGCAGACCGATTACAGCGGCTACCCGGACTGCCGGCAGAACACGATCACGGCATTGCAACGCTGCCTGCGGCTGGGCATGGAACGCAACTTCAAGATTCACGCGCCGCTGATGCACCGGTCGAAAAAGCAGACCGTGGAACTTGCCGCCTCGCTGGGCGCACTCGAGGCGCTGCGGCTGTCGCACACTTGTTACAACGGCAAACGGCCACCTTGCGGCAGCTGCGCAGCCTGTCTCTTGCGAGCGAAGGGCTTTGCCGAGGCCGGCATCGCGGATCCGCTGTTGACGGT
>JAKEGN010000304.1 GCA_022615525.1 Woeseiaceae bacterium | reverse complement strand
GGTGCCGGTGCGGATTTCGACATCACGCCGAAATGGCGCGTGTCACTGAACCTGAACCAGCTCTGGTTCGACGACACCGCGGTGCTGGAGGCCGCAAGAAATCAGGGCAGCCTGGCAAAGGACATCGGCCAGGACGTGTCGTTGTCGGCTTTCTACCGGCCGCTGACTTCGCAGAATATCGTCCTGCGACTTTCGGCCGCGGCTCTTTTCCCGGGCGCCGGCTACCGCGAGCTTTACGGTTCCGACGTGCCGTATTCCGCTTTCGCCAACCTCGTACTGGGCTACTGACACATGACAGCCGCACAAAGGAATTCGTTACTGACGCTGCTGTTGAGCCTGGCGACCGTTTCGGCTTTTGCTGCGGAAGAGGAGAAAGCGCGCAGGATCGACTACCCCCATTATCCGCCGGCGCCTCAGCGCCAGTCGCAGGCCGATGCCGATAAAAAAAGCACAGGCTGTGTAAGCTGTCACACCGCAAGCGATGCAACGAACATGCACCGCAGCCCGTCCGTGCTCCTCGGCTGCACCGATTGTCACGGCGGGACTGCCGGCGTCATGAAACCGCCGGGCGTGGAAGGCGGTGATGACTATGCCGCGGCTCGCGACGCGGCGCATGTGTTGCCAACCTACCCGGAAAGCTGGCATTACCCTTCCAGCGCGAACCCCGAACGCACGTATACCCTGCTGAACCGCGAGAGCCGTCAATTCGTACGTTTCGTCAATCCCTCGGATTACCGTGTTGCAAGCGAGGCCTGCGGTGCCTGTCACCAGCCGATCATCGACGCCAACGTTCGCAGCCTGATGGCCACTGGCGCGATGTTGTGGGGCGGGGCGTCCTATAACAACGGCATCCTGCCGTTCAAGAATTACATCCTCGGCGAGGGCTACACGGCCGACGGAGAGGCGGCGAAGATCACGGGCTCCGGACTGCCACCGGAACTTGCTGCGCGGCACGGCGTGTTGCCGGAGCTGTATCCCTTGCCCGCCTGGGAGTCCGTGATGCCGGGCGATGTGTTTCGCGTCTTCGAGGACGGCGGGCGCAACATCGGCAACCTGTTTCCGGAAACCGGCCTGCCGAACGTGCTGGGACAGATCCAGCGGCTCGAAGAACCGGGGCGCCCGGACATACGCCAGTCGAACCGCGGTCCGGGCACCGGTGCACGCATCTCGGTGCCGGTACTCAACATCCACAAGACCCGGCTGAACGACCCGCTCACCTGGTTCATGGGTACGAATGACCAGCCGGGTGACTATCGTTCCTCCGGTTGTGCGTCCTGCCACGTGGTCTACGCCAACGACCGTGACCCGAAACACTCGGGCCCTTACTCCGTATTCGGACGTGACGGCGAGTCGCAATCGAGCGACCCGCTGATCCCGGCGCAGGCGCCTGGCCATCCGCTGAAGCACGAATTCACCCGCGCCATTCCCACCAGCCAGTGCATGGTGTGCCACATGCACCAGCCGAACATGTTCCTGAATTCCTACCTCGGCTACACGATGTGGGATTACGAATCGGATGCCCCGTCCATGTGGCCGGAAGAGCAGCAGGAACTGTCGATTGCTGGGCAGCGCGAGGTACTCGATCGGAACCCGGAAGGCGCGGTCGTGCGCGGCCAGTGGGCAGACCTCGATTTCCTGCGCAACGTGAGTGACCTGAATGCACAGCTGAAGGACACGCAGTTCGCCGACTATCATGGTCATGGCTGGAACTTCCGGGCGGTGCAGAAGAGGGATCTCGAGGGCAACTTGCTCGATGCCGGCGGCAAGATCGTGGCGAACGACGATCCACAGAAGTTCGTGAAGGCCGTGCACCTGTCATCGATACACGCCGATGTCGGCATGCACTGTGTCGACTGTCACTTCAGCCAGGACAACCACGGCAATGGTCACCTCTACGGCGAAGTGGCGAGCGCCATCGAAGTCGAGTGCAAGGACTGTCACGGAACCGTGCGGGAGTATCCGAACCTGAGGACCTCCGGGCCTGCGGCTCCGCCCGGCGGCACCGACATGCGGCTCTACCGCAACGACGACGGCCGTCGCCGCTTCGAATGGCAGGGCGACACGCTCATCCAGCGTTCGGTGCTGGATCCGGGGAAGGAATGGGCATTGAGCCTCGTGAAAGACAGTGTCGATCCCGGGCACCGCGAGTACAACGAAAAGGCCGCGCGCGCGAAGCTCATGAGCAACAATGTGCAGACCCAGGCCTGGGGCATGGACATTGAGTTCGAAGCTCTCGCGCACCAGGACGAGGAGATCGAGTGCTTCACCTGCCACACATCGTGGATCACCGGTTGCGCCGGCTGCCACCTGCCGGTCGAGGCTAACTGGAAAACGGAGCGGCATCACTACGAAGGTGGCACGGCGCGCAACTACGCCACCTACAACCCGCAGGTGGCGCGCGACGACATGTTCATGATCGGCAAACGCGGCCCGGTCAGCGACGACAAGATCGCCCCGGTGCGATCGTCATCGGCGCTGGTGCTCTCATCGACCAATGCCAATCGCGAGCGCATCTACATCCAGCAGCCTCCCGTTTCAGCAAGTGGCTACAGCTCGCAGGCGATGAATCCGCATTTCCCGCACACGGTGAGGAAAACCGAGACCAGGACCTGCAGCAATTGCCACCTCACGGAGAACGGTGGCAACAATGCCATGATGGCGCAACTGCTGCTGCTGGGAACCAATTTCGTCAACTTCGTCGGCTTCAACGCCTGGGCGGGACTGGAAGACGCGGTGCTCGCGACCCAGGTCACCGAATGGGACGAACCGCAGGCGGTCATCGGCAGCTACCTGCATCGCTACGCGTATCCCGACAACTACCGTAATCACGTTGACGGACAACGGCAGCTCAAGTCGGCACAGACGCACCGTTCCGGGGCAGCGCACTGCGTGCAGCTCCGCGGCGAATACCTGTTTGCGGCCGAAGGTGACCGCGGGCTGCGTGTCTACGACGTGGCGAATGTGGCGAACAAGGGATACAGCCAGCGCATAGTCGATGCGCCGTTTTCGAAACTCGGCCACGATCCGGGACTGGAGTCCGTCGATGCGAGCTGCGTCGCACTGCCCACCAACCAGCCGATCCATCCGCCGCGCAGCGAAGGCGAGCTGATGCGCGTTGATAACATGGAGCAACCGTTTCACCCGATCTACAACTATGCGCTGCTGACCGATCGCGTCGAAGGCCTCATCCTCACCGACGTCAATACCTTTGCCGACGGCGACCTGGGCAACAATTTCCTCGAACGGGCGGCCACCTGGAACCCCGACGGGATTCTCGATGGGGCGCGACACCTCACCATCGGCGGTCACTATGTGTACATCATGGCCGATCGCGGGCTCGTGGTCGTCGACCTCGATCGGCCGCTCCAGCCGCAACTGGCGGCCATCGTGCCGCTCGCCGATGGACGGGCATCAGCCTTGCAGTTCCGTTTCCTGTTCGTCACGGATAGCGACGGCCTGAAAGTCGTCGATGTGACCCATCCCGACAAACCCGTCCTGCTCGATGGCGCGCTGGTGCCGATGGACAATGCGCAGCGAATTTACGTTGCCCGCAGTTACGCGTATGTCGCCGCCGGGGCACAGGGTCTCGCGATTGTCGATGTGTGGCAGCCGCCGGCACCGAAGCTCGTGGAGTTCTTCGATGCCGGCGGTACGATACGCGATGCGCGGGACGTCGTCGTCGGCAGCACGAATGCGTCGCTTTTCGCTTACGTTGCGGATGGCGAAGGCGGGCTCAAGGTATTGCAACTCACTTCGCCGGAATCGCAGCCGAATTTCTATGGTTTCAGTCCGCAACCACGGCCGGAACTGATCGCGTTCTATCCCACCTCCAGCGCCGCGCTGTCGCTGTCGAAGGGCCTCGACCGCGACCGCGGCGTCGACGAAACCGGCGGGCAAATCGCAGTATTCGGCCGCAAGGGCGCACGCCCGCTGAACCTGGAAGAAATGCAGAGGCTCTATCTCGACGCACAAGGAAATCCCTGGTATGTACAAGACGATTAGCGCACTGCTCGCCGTGTTGCCGGGCCTCGCCATGGCTCAGGCGTTGCCGCAGGGGGATGCCTACGACCACGAGGGTGTCGCGACCTGTGCGGCATCGCAATGCCATGGATCGGCGGTGCCGCGTGAAGGGTCCGGCGTGTTCCAGAACGAGTACGTCACCTGGACCCAGAATGATCCGCACTCGCAGGCCTACCTCACGCTCGGTACGGAAGCCTCCGAGGCCATCGCCAAGCGGTTGGGCATCGGGAATGCGCGCACGTCGGATCTGTGCCTTGACTGCCACTCGGACAATGTCGAGCCCGGCCGGCGCGGCGAGCGCTTCCAGATTTCCGACGGTGTTTCCTGCGAAGCCTGCCACGGCGGTGCGCAAAAATGGCTACCAACCCACCACAATACCCCGGCGGTTTCGCACACCGGCAATGTTGCCGCGGGACTTTATCCGACGGACCAGGTACAGGCCCGTGCCGCCCTCTGCCTCTCCTGCCATCTCGGCACCGCGGACAAGTTCGCTACTCACCGCATCATGGCGGCGGGCCATCCGCGGCTCGCGTTCGAACTCGACACGTTCACCGAACTGTGGCGAACGGCGGGCCGCCAGCCGCATTACCGCGTCGATGACGATTACCGCGAACGAAAAGCAGCGCCGAGTCACAGCTATACCTGGGGTGCTGGCCTTGTGGCAGATGGAAGGCAGCGCCTTGCCCTGATCCTGGGTCCGACGTTTGCACGGGATTCCCTGTTTCCCGAGCTGGGTCTCTACGATTGCCACGCCTGCCATCGCTCGATGAAGTCCGTTCGCTGGCGCAGCCTGCCGCGGCATGGTGGAGCGGGTCCAGGCGTGCCGTTCATCAACGACAGCAGTTTTGTCATGATCGTGGTGCTCGCACGTGCGCTCGAAGCCGACAACGCCGATACCATTGCCTCTGCCCTGGCCCGATTGCATGTTGCCGGAAGCCGGAGCGGGGAGGCGATCCAGGCAGCAGCAGCGGCACTCGATGCGGAGCTCCGGAGACTGCAGGGGG
>JAKEGN010000051.1 GCA_022615525.1 Woeseiaceae bacterium | reverse complement strand
ATTCCCGAGTGTAATATCATAATGATATCATTCTGAATCGATTCTTCGATCAAGGAGTGGGTCATGACTCGGGAAGTGGTTAGGAAAGTGCCTTCGGGCTACGGAATGATCCTGGTGTTGGCGGTGGCCCAACTTGCCGGCGCATACGCCGTGTTCGCGGCCGCCCGCGCGCAGTCCATAAGCGGCCTCATCGCCGCGCTGCTGTTCACTGTCGTGGTGCTCATACTCTGGGCCGGATTTTTCATGGTGCATCCGAATGAAGCCAAGGTGCTGCAGCTATTCGGCAGCTATGTCGGCACGGCAAGGGAACCCGGGCTGCGCTGGGCCAATCCGTTCTACGCCAAGACCAAAGTGTCGACGCGCGTGCGGAATTTCGAGAGCGGCAAGTTGAAAGTGAACGATTCGCACGGCAGCCCGATCGAGATTGCCGCCGTTGTGGTGTGGAAGGTATTCGACACCGCCGAAGCACTGTTCGAGGTCGACAACTACGAGGAGTTCGTGCACATACAGAGTGAATCGGCGCTCCGTAACCTCTCCACGTCATATCCGTACGAGCCGCACGAAGGCGAGGGCATTGCACTGCGCAGCCATCCGGTCGAAATCGCCAGTGCGCTGCGTGACGAAATCCAGGAACGTCTCGAGGAAGCGGGCATCAGCGTGATCGAAGCACGCATAAGCCACCTGGCCTACGCGCAGGAAATTGCCCACGCGATGTTGCGCCGACAACAGGCTGCCGCGGTGATTGCTGCACGCAGCCAGATCGTCGCCGGTGCGGTCGGAATGGTGCAGATGGCGCTCGAAAAGCTGAAGGCCGACAACATTGTGAATCTCGACGAAGAGCGCAAGGCAGCTATGGTCGGCAATCTGTTGACCGTCCTGTGCAGCGAGGAAAGCGCGCAACCCGTGCTGAACACCGGTACATTGTACTGACCGGGGTCGAAGCCCGCCGATCAGTCCGGTGCCAAAGGAAAGCGACTAATGGGTGCACGCAAGCCGTTTGCACTGCGGGTCGATGAAAAGACCCTGAGTGCCATGCAGCGCTGGGCGAACGATGACCTGCGGAGCCTCAATGCGCAGATCGAGTTCGTGCTGCGCGAGGCATTGCGCAAGGCGGGGCGCCTGCCACGGGAGGCTGCCGGGCCGAAATGAGCCAGCCGGGCAGGGTGCAGGTGCTATGATGCTGTGTAATGAACCTGCTGATGCTGATACTGATTTTTCTCGGTGTCGCCACTGGCGCCGCAGTGTTTTATTTTGCCTGGCGCCTGTCATCGGACGAGGCCGAGAAGGCGATGGCAGCCAGGCCGGAAAATGAAGAACCGGGCGCTGCGAAAGAGTGAAAGCATGCGCCCGGTTCTTCGACATCCCCCGGCCTGACCGGGGAGCCGGCCGGAGGAGCTGGCGTACTCGCGCCGCTGCCGAATAGTCGCAACCGAATCCTCAATTACGGCCGCGACGCGCCTGGTTGCCCTCTCGAACTGATGCCTGGGTCTGGCGCGATTCAGCACGAGATTCAGAACGAGATTCCGTGCGAGATTCCGAGCGAGCTTCAGCACGTGATTCCGTCCGTGACTCCGGACGCGATTCACCGCGACTTTCCTGCCGGCTGACCTGGCTCGAATCGTGGCTCGAACCCTGGCGGGAATTCGCGGGTGCGGCGCGTCCTTGCGGTGCTGGGTTACGGACCTCGACCCGCGCGGCCTCACGAGTGACGCTGCGCTGATTCGTCCGCTGCGTTGCTTGCGACGCATTGCCTGTCTGCCGCTCAGCACTCGACCCATTGCGTGATTCCCGCACGGATTCGCGCGTGCGATTGACAGCGGTGGTCGCCGCTGTGCTCACCGGCGCGCGCCGGACTTCCCGTTCTGCCCTGGCGCTGCCGCCGGAGCGCTGCTCGGTACGGGCCGAACTGCCCGACCTGGTCGCCGTTGCCGCCGGCTCGCGTTGCAGTGACTGGCCATTCTGGTTGCGTTCGCGAAAGCGGATCGTGTCGCTAACCACGTCCCGAACGGATGCGGGTTCGCTGCGCTGCCGCTCCATGCTCGAGGCCTGCCCGCCGGTTCGGTCTGCCATTCCCTGCGACGCAATCTGCATGGAACCGGCATTGCCGTACGCCCGCGCGCTGCTGCCACGATTTACATCATCGCCCCGGTAACTTAGGGTGCGTGAACTGTAATAAGCGGGGCGGGCCCGGCTTTGCGTGCGCGGCCGCCAGTAGTCGCCGTCACGATAACGGTTCGACGAATAGTACGTGGAGTTGCTCACGTACCAGCTGTTGTAGACGTGCACGCTGGGGCGGCGATAGTAATGCCCGTAGTAACTGTGACCGAAGTACGGGTGACCCCAGTAACTGTGATGGTGCACGTGCAAATGGTCGGTCAACCAGCCGATGCGAAACGCGGTGGTCACACCCCAGAAGTAGCCGGTGTAGAAGGAATAACCGGCAGGGTACGGGTAGTAGTAGACCGGGTATGGCTGCGGGTAATAGTAGTAGACCGGGGTGACCTGCCGCACGACCACCTGTTGCGGTTCATAGTACGGCACGTAGATGATCTCCTCGTCCACAGGAACGATCTCGATGATGCCGTCATCCTCGGTGACCGTCTGGTACTGGTCGCTTTTCAGGTTGCCCGCTGCATAAGCGCGGTCGCGAAATGATTCCACGGCCGCGATGACATCGGCCTGCTGGTTCACGACCGCATCGCCGAGCTGCCAGGTCCAGTCGATGTCCTCGTTCATCATGCGCAGGACTTCGGGGTAGTTCAGCAGGGCGGTGACCGATTCGTCCCATTCCTCGTTCGGCTGCAAGGTCGAGTCCTGTTCGTATTGTTCAAGGAAGCGCGCCGCCTGCACGATCTCCAGCGGGTAGGTGGACGCGGGCAGGACTATGGCCAGCAGGTCGTCGGGATACAGCGCGACAGGACCGACCAGCTCGGCGAGCTCGGTCGCAGTCAGCGCGACGGGTAGAGCCGTCTCGCCATATCCGCCCGCATCGGCGGCGTTCCCGAGGGGATTGCCCTGATCGTCGACGGGCACTTGAGAGAAGGCCGGCACCGACGCAATTGCCGCCAGTACGCAGGTTGCCGCGATTGTCCACGATTGCCTGTTCATAACAGCCTCCTGGCTATCCGCGCCGAAACCGGCGCGTATCAGTGATCGTGCACAGATGGTAGGCGCGGGTACCTGAACAGGCCCTTAACCAAAGCCGGCTTCCCGGCCTTTGCGGGCGGCACCGCGTAAGGCCTGCAGGCTCAGGCTGCGGCTTGTTCCCGCACCATGTGCCCCAGCAAGGCTATCGCATTGTCTATGTCGTCCGACCATTGGTGGCCGAAGCTCAGGCGCAGGAAATTCCGGTACCGCTGGCAGGGCGAGAAGATCGGCCCCGGGGCGATGCTGATGCCGGCAGCAATCGCCTGGTCGAACAACTGTTCGGAGTCCACCGATGCGGGCAGCTCCAGCCACAACACGGATCCCCCGACCGGATTCGAGGTTCGAGTTTCACGGGGGAAATGCTCCGCGACCAGGCTGCGCATGCGCCCGGCATTGATTTGCAGGACCGGGCGGAGCGACTTCAGATAGCGCTCGTAGTCGCCGCTGGCAAGAAATTCGGCCAGGGTGAGTTGCTGCAACAGTCCGGATGAGCAGGAGTACGAGCGTTTCAACCGGAGAACCTGGTCGCGGTACCGGCCTGTCTGCAGCCAGCCGATGCGATAGCCGGGGGCAGCGGTCTTGGAGAAAGAACCGCAGGTCATCACGCGGCCGCTGCGCGAATAGACCTCGACAGGCTTCGGCCGGTGACCGTCGAACAGCAGTTCGCCGTAAACGTCGTCCTCGATCAGGACGATGTCGCGCGCATCGATGATCTCTGCCAGCTGCCGGCGTTTCGCCTCCGGCATCGATACCCCGAGGGGATTGCAAAGGGTGGTCGAGAACATGCAGACGCGCACCGGGTGCGTATCCAGCGTCTTTTGCAGCGCATCCAGCATGACGCCTTCTTCCGGGCAGGTTTCGACCTCGATCGCCAGCATGCCGAGGCTGTCGATCAGCTCCAGCAGGCCGTGGTAGGTCGGCGATTCGACCGCGATCACGTCCCCTTTCTGCGCCACGCAACGCAGTGCGAGCAACAACGCTTCCTGGCCGCCGTTGGTAATGCAGATGTCGTCCGGCTCGACCTGGCTGCCGAGCGTATCCAGCAAGCGGTAGGCAATCTGGCGCCGCAGCCCGGGGATGCCGTTGGTCGGCGCATACACCAGGCTTCGCTCCTCGGCACGGACCATCACCCGTTTCATGGCCCTGTGCAATGCTTTTGCGGCGGGCTTCGCCATGCAGGGGTTGGCAATGCCAAGCGGAACCACTTCGGGCTGATACAGTCCGTCATAAACCCGGTCCATGAGGCTGCGGCCGCGGACCGGGGAGGGTTTCGCATTGCGGCGGAACTTGGGTGCGGCACGAACCAGGTCATTGAGCCTCGCGCCACGCACGTAGAATCCGGATTGCGGCCGGGATTCGACCCGGCGCTGGCGCTCGAGCTCGACGTAGGCCTGGCGGACGGTGGGTACGCTGACCCCGACACGTTTGCTCATTCGACGCAGGGAGGGCAGGCGATCGCCCGGCCGAAGTGTCCCGGTGTCTATGTTGGCGGAAATCAGGTCGATGACCTGGCGGTAGAGAAAATCGCCGTTGCTCTTGTCCACTGCCAGCATAACTGTCTATATTGCATTTCCGCCAAACTGCGACTGTTATAGTCGCAATGTCACGGTACAGTCAAGTGCAGGATCCGGGACTGCGAGATCCCCGGAAAGCCGGGCAAAGACTATGAACAATCTGGCGCTTTACGTAATTACCGTTGCGGTCTGGGGCACGACCTGGATCGCGATCGAATTCCAGCTGGGAGTCGTGGCGCCGGAGGTATCGGTGTTCTATCGCTACGTACTGGCATCCGGGCTGCTGTTCGCATGGTGCCGGCTTCGTCGACTTTCGCTGCGTTTCGATGTTCGCGCGCACCGGCGTTTCATGCTGCTCGGGTTGCTGCTCTTCTGCCTCAACTATGTCATGACCTACTATGCGCAGCAGT
>JAKEGN010000303.1 GCA_022615525.1 Woeseiaceae bacterium | reverse complement strand
GATGGACTGGTCGTGAATTGATTCGACGGCCCCGGCATTACCCGCGTCCGTCGCCGAGGTGCCCGCTGCGGAATCGATGTCGGGCCGTGAGACGAAGCGATCCGCGGCGACGACTCCAAGGAGTACCACGATACCGGCCACGGTGATGTAGTTCAGGCGCCGGCCGGTATCCGTGGAAATGCTTTGGTGATCGGCGACATCGCGGGTCTTTTGCAGGCCATCAGGAGTGATCTCGTAAACCCACGAGACGATGATGACCACGGGCAGCCCGATTGCCAGGCCTGCGGCTATGATCGTATCGAACCAGGCCGGCAGCGACAGCGCATCCTCGAGTCCGCCGGCAACCTGCAGGAGAATCCAGCCGAGCACCACGTAAGCCGCCACAGCCCGAAACACGTTTCGGCGTTGCAGTTCCTTCAGGTATCGGGTCATCCACTAACCTGCATGGGCGTTCGGGCTCGGTCCGGCATTATTCACGGCCTATCCCGTGTACGCAACCGACTGAAAATACAATAGTGTCTTGACAGTCGAGGGCTACCAGTGACCGACGGCTACCAGTGGCCGACATTCTGCATGGACGCCCACGGCTCCTGCACCGGCAGCGAGCCCTCGCGCTGCAACAGCTCGATGGAGATGTTGTCCGGCGATCGTACGAATGCCATGCGGCCATCGCGGGGAGGACGATTGATGGTCACTCCGCCGTCCATGAGTTTCCTGCAAGTCTCGTAGATATTGTCGACGGCATATGCCAGGTGTCCAAAATTTCTCGCCTCGCCGTAATCTTCCGCATCCCAGTTGAAGGTGAGCTCGAGCTGCGCGCTGTCATCGCCCGGTGCTGCGAGAAAAACCAGCGTATATTTGCCCGCGTTGTTTTCCATACGCCTCAATTCACGCAATCCCAGTTTGTTGCAGTAGAAGTCCAGCGATGCATCGAGATCGCTTACGCGTACCATCGTGTGTAGATATTTCATTGTCGCTTTCCGCCGGTTGAATCCACGCCCATTATAAGACCACAATGTGCGCCGATCTGCCGCCCGGGAATCCCAGTGCATCGTATCCGCGCAATAACCCTGGATCTGGACGATACCTTGTGGGAGATAGGTCCCGTGATCCGCCGTGCCGAGGCCGAACTCTGGGAGTGGCTTTCGGGGCACTATCCGCGCATTCCGCAGCGGGTTTCCCAGGACCAACTTGTGGAGATTCGCGTCGGCCTTGCCGCGGAGCATCCCGGGAGGAGCCACGATTTTCGCTTCCTTCGCAAACAGGCGCTTGCCCGGGTCGCACTGATGGCGGGTTATTCGACGGATCTCGTCGAGCCGGCATTCGAGATCTTCGACGTCGCGCGAAACCGGGTGGAATTCTTTCCGGATGTACTGCCGGCCCTCGAAGTGCTGGCATCGCACTATCGCCTGGTAGCGCTGACGAATGGCAATGCCAGCCTGCAGCGAATGGGCGTTCGTCACCTCTTTCACGACGTCGTCACCGCAGTCGAGGCGGGCGCTGCGAAGCCCGCGCGACCGATTTTCGAGGAGGCCGTGCGACGTTCAGGCGTGAATCGTGAGCAGATCCTGCACGTGGGCGACCATCCCGAAAATGACGTCGAGGGCGCACGCAGCGCGGGTTTCCGCTCGGCCTGGATGAACCGCAACGGCAACCTCTGGCCACAGGAACTCAACCGGCCCGATGCCATCGTTACCGACATGTCCGAGCTGCACGATCTGCTGCTGGCGTCGCGGGTCGCGGACCGATGAGTCAGGCCAGCAATCCGCTGATCCTCTACGTTCCCGGCCTTCTGCCCAAACCCGAGCCCGCCATTCATCGTCACGAACTGTTTCGCTGCCTGCAGGAGGGTATCCGGCGCATCGACGGACGCTGCGCAGAGGCACTCGGGGACGGCGCGTCGTGTTTCGACATCGTCGGCTGGAACTACGACTTCTATGGCGAGCATCGTGACATCGCACTGGACCAGGCTGCAATCGATCGCCTGCTCGAGCAGTGCGAGGCAAGCCCTGCGGATCGCGCCGAAGCCGGCTCGTTTCGCCGCCGGGCAATTCGCTCGATCTATCGGGCGGCCGACCACCTGCCGTTCCTCATTCCGTACTTTGCCGACGACAAGCTGGAAATCCATCTCCGCGACCTGCGACGCTACGTCAGTAACGAATTCGAAATCGCGGAAGTAATCCGGCGCATGTTGAAGATTCCGCTGCGGGCCGCAGCGCAGGCCGGTCGTCCCATCCTGCTGATCGGCCACAGCCTGGGATCGGTGGTGGCTTACGACACCTTGTGGCAGCTCGGGCAGGACCCGGACTGCGGCGTGAGAATCGACCTGCTTCTTTCTCTGGGCAGCCCACTGGGCCAACGCTACATACAGCAGCGTCTTCTTGGCCAGCGGAGCCCGGGCAGGGACCGGTATCCGGGCAATGTCCGCCGCTGGATCAACATCGCCGCCGTCGGGGAGCTGACGGCAATCGACATGCAACTCGCCGATGATTTCGCACCGATGCTGCAGTACGGGCTGCTCGAATCAATCGAGGACCATGCGGTGTACAACTGGTATCGGTCCGATGGCGTGCTCAACGTGCATGCGGAGTACGGTTACCTGGTGAACGAGGCAACCGCATCCGCGATTTGCGAGTGGTGGCACCGCAATTGCGAGCCCTGAGCGACCCGGCGTCAGGCGGATTCGTGATTGGGTTTGATGACGATGTCGATACGGCGATTCTTCGCCCGCCCCGACGCCGTCTCGTTGTTCGCAACCGGCACCGTCTCGCCGTATCCGGTCGCAATCAGCCGGTAACTAGGGATGCGCATCGCATTGATCATGTACTGCAGCACCGCCTCGGCGCGTTTTTGCGACAGCACCTGGTTGCTCTCGTCGCCGCCGTATGAATCCGTATGACCTTCGACCTGGATCTCGCTCCGGGGAAACACGTCGATCGCCTGCTCGACCTTCGACAGCAACGGGATGCTGTTCCGGTTGAAGTCCGATTTTCCGCTTTCGAAGTTCAGGCCGATGAGACGAATGATGATGGTTTCCCCTTCGCGGAACACCCGTGCCTCGTCCGGTGCAAACATCTTCTCCACCTGCTCGAACTGCGATTTGACCAGCGCTTCGGCCTCCAGTCGCTGGATAAGTGCTGCCCTTTCGGCGGTTGCTCCGCCCAAGCGCTCATCCAGCGCCCGCAACTCCTCGTCCATATCCGCCAGGCGCAGGTTGGTCGCTTCGATCTCCTGCTCCATCGCCTGCCTTTCATTGCGTATCTTCTCGATGTAGTTGACGACATCCGTCCGGGTCTGCGCATAACCCTCCGACATTGCAGGCGTGATATCGGCCGCGGCGGCAATCTCCGCGAGCGGCGTCTCCCAGTCGAGGATCAGTTGTTCCGTCGTGATGTTCTTGTCGCGCACGTCGCGGACGACTTCCGAAAGATAGATGGCGTGTTTGGCTTCATAGTTGGCCTGGCGGGCAAGGTCGCGCGGCAGGTCGGTGTCATAGCGATTCTCGTTCAATTCGCGTTCGGCATCGGCAAGCAGCTGCTTGGCTTTGCCCAGGGTGATCGGCGCATACCTTTCGACCTTGGCGCGTTCGGCATCGGCAAGCAGTTGCCGCGTTTCGGTAAGGTACTTCGCCTTGATCGCCACGAGCTCCGCATCGCGATACAGGCTGGTGGCTTCGATGTCGAGGCGCTTCGCTCGCTTCAGGTCTCCGCGCTCGAGCGACCGGATGGCGTCGGCGAATTCCTGTTGCGCCTTGTCCCAGAGAT
>JAKEGN010000050.1 GCA_022615525.1 Woeseiaceae bacterium | reverse complement strand
CGAGCACTGCTCGCTCCTACAGGAGCCAATCGAACGGCTGTAGGAGCGAGCAGTGCTCGCGACAGCGGTCTGGATCCCGCGACTCACGCCGGCGTCACGCCGCCATGCCTTTCTCGCTCGGAAGTCTTAACTCGCTCGCAAGGCATGCCGACGTGTCGCCGGCTGGAATGGGCACGTTTGCTCAACGGCGACGTGGTGGTGTGCCCTTTGAGCGAATTGGAACTTTTTCTGAGCGAAAAGGATTAGCGGCACGTTTCCACCGCTGCGGCGCCGACCTTCTCGACCGAAGCTAGGTAGTACTAAAGGTGTAGTGCAGCACTATGCCGATGAACACGGTCATGCCGACATAATGATTGTGCAGGAATGCTCGGAAACAATTGGCCGGCTGGCGATCGCGTGCCAGCCACTGGTGATAGCCCATCAGCATCGCGGCCAGCACCAGCGATGCGTAGTACCAGCCGCCGAGCCCCGCCATGTTGCCGATGAACATGAGGGCCACCAGCATCAGCAGTTGCAGGCCGCCGATGATGAAAAGATCCGCGTCGCCGAACAGGATTGCGGTCGATTTGACCCCGACCTTGAGATCGTCCGCGCGATCGACCATCGCGTAGAAAGTGTCGTAGATCACGGCCCAGACCAGGGTTGTGCCGAACACCAGCCAGGCAAGCTGCGAGGTCGCTCCGGTTTGCGCGGCAAAAGCCATCGGCACGGCCCAGCCGAATGCCGCGCCGAGCACGAATTGCGGAACGGAAACGAAGCGCTTGATGAACGGGTAAATCACGGTCAGCGCGGCGGCAATAATCGCGAGCAGCCTCGCCGGCGGATTCAGCATCGCTGCAAGACCGATCGCGATCAGTGCGAGCGCGACGAACAGGGTCAGCGCTTCCATGGGGGCAACAGCGCCGGAAGCTATCGGTCGCGTTCGGGTCCGCTCGACGTATGGATCGAAGTTGCGGTCGGCGAAGTCGTTCAGTACACAACCGGCCGAGCGCATGACGATGACGCCCAGAACGAACACGATGAACAATCCGCCGTCGGGATGCCCGTCTCCCGCGAGCCACAAGGCCCACAGGGTCGGCCACAGCAGCAGCAGGATTCCTACCGGTTTGTCGAGGCGCATCAACTGCAGGTAATTGCGCAGCTGGTTGACGATGCCGGGCGATAGCCTCATCGCGCTGCCCCGGATCCTGTTGCCTGCGTCTGTCATCGGCTTATCTTCTACCGTTCGCGCCGTCCGGAATCAAACTTTGCCGTACTCGCCGGCATCGCCCGTCCAGCGGCGAACGATCGCAGCCGCCAGCTTTGGCGACGAGCGGGAGATACTTTCCGCGGCCTGTTGCACGGCGGGCATCAGCTGCGCGTCGCGCAGCAGGTCGGCCACCCTGTATTGCGGCAGGCCCGTTTGCCGCGTGCCGAGCAGCTCGCCGGGCCCGCGGAGTTCCAGGTCGCGCTGCGCGACGACGAAGCCGTCGTTGGTATCGCGAAGGACCGCCAGGCGGCTCTTGGCCAAAGGCCCCAGTGGCTGGCGGTACATCAGGACGCAATGACTCCGGGCGGCTCCGCGACCCACCCTGCCGCGCAGCTGGTGCAGTTGCGACAGACCCATGCGCTCGGCATTCTCGATGATCATCAGGCTCGCGTTCGGCACGTCGACGCCGACTTCTATGACAGTCGTCGCCACCAGCACTTCGATGTCCCCGTTCTTGAAGCGCCGCATGACCTGGTCCCGTTCGTTTGCACTCATGCGCCCGTGCACGAGTCCGATTTCCAGGTTTGGCAACGCCTCTTTCAGCATTCCGAAACTGACCTCGGCCGCCTGGTAGTCCAGCACGTCCGACTCCTCGATCAGCGGACACACCCAGTACGCCTGGTGTCCCTCTTCGCAGGCGCGCCGCACGCGTGACACGACATCACCGCGGCGGGTATCGGGTAGTGCGACAGTCTGCACGGCCTGGCGGCCGGGGGGCAATTCATCGATGATGGAGGTGTCGAGGTCGGCATAGGCCGCCATGGCCAGGGTGCGCGGGATCGGTGTCGCCGTCATGACCAGCTGGTGCGGCTGGCCGCCAGCGGCTACACCTTTGTTGCGCAGCGCCAGGCGCTGATGCACGCCGAAACGGTGCTGCTCGTCGATGACGATCAGTGCGAGATTCCGGAATGCGACACCTTCCTGGAACAGTGCATGCGTGCCGACAACAAGTTCCGCGCTGCCGTCGGCAATCGCCTGATGTGAGCGCCTGCGCTCCGATTGCTTCTGGCTGCCGCTGAGCCAGGCCGGATTGATTCCGAGCCCGGCGAACCAGGCGCTGAAGTTCTGCATGTGCTGTTCGGCAAGCAACTCCGTCGGTGCCATGACCGCGGCCTGCACGCCGCTGGAGATGGCATACAGGCAGGCGATGGCTGCCACGACGGTCTTTCCGGAGCCGACGTCTCCCTGCACCAGCCGCATCATCGGATGCGGTACGCGCAGGTCGGCCGTGATTTCCCGGACGACGCGTTGCTGGGCATTGGTCAGCACAAACGGCAGGCTCGCAATGAAAGCCGATGCGAGTTTCCTCCTGTCCACGAGCGACGGCGCCGATTCGCGCAGCGCTGCGATTCGCAGGTTGCGCAAACTGATGTAATGCGCCAGCAGCTCCTCGAATGCCAGGCGCTGCTGGCAAGGGTGGCGGCCGGAGGCCATGATCTCGAGATCCGCATCGGGCGGCGGTCGATGCAGGTACGAGAGCGCATCCGTGATTGACGGCATGCCGTACCGGTCGAGTATTTCCTGCGGCAGCAGTTCCTCCGGCGGCGCTGCTTTCATGAGCGCAATGGCCTGCGCCAGCAGGTTGCGCAGGCGACCCTGTTGCACGCCTTCCGTCGCAGGATAAATGGGCGTCAGCGCATTGCCCGTTACCGGCGGTTCTCCCGCACGCAGGATCCGGTACTCCGGATGCACCATCTCGAGGCCGAGAGCCCCGGCGCGTACCTCACCGTAGCAGCTGACATTCGCACCGGTCCGAAACTGTGCCTGCTGCTGTCGCGAAAAATGGAAGAAACGCAGCGTGAGCTGGCCGCTGCCATCGCCGATCCTGACCAGCAGGCTGCGGCGGCCGCGAAACACGATTTCCGCGAGCAGCACCTCGCCGGTGACCATCGCCCGCGTACCCGGACGCAATGCGCCAAGCCGCGTCAGCTGCGTACGGTCCTCGTAGCGCAGCGGCAGGAGGAACAGCAAGTCCTCGACGCGATGGACCCCGAGTTTCCCCAGCCTGTCTGCGAGGGCCGGGCCGACGCCCTTGAGACCGGTCAGCGTGCCACCGAGTTTGCTGGTTTGCACCGCGACCGCGCCGGGTCAGAGGACCAGGATGGCCTCGGCTTCGACGTCCGCGCCTTTGGGCAACGAGGCAACGCCGAGTGCAGCGCGGGCCGGATACGGTTCGCGGAAAAACTCGCTCATTACTTTGTTGACTGTCGCGAAATTACCGAGATCGGTGAGATATACGGTCACCTTGACGATGTTGTCGATGTCGCCGCCCGCGGCTTTTGCGACGGCCTGCAAGTTCATGAACACCTGCCGCGCCCTCGCCTCGAAATCACCGCTGACGAGCTCCATGGTAACCGGGTCCAGCGGAATCTGTCCGGAGAGAAACACGAGGTTTCCACTGCGTATGCCCTGCGAGTAAGTGCCTATGGCTTTCGGCGCCTGCTTGCTGTGTACCGGGGTCTTGTTCAATTCGCTCTCCGATTCATTGCCGGGTTTGCCCGACCTGTTTCATGCACACACGCGGGACACGCGCATCACGTTTGGCATCTTTCTGATGTTGCGAAGTATTTCCGCAAGATGCTTCCTGTCTTTTACCTGCAAGACAAAATTGAGCACCGAGCAGTCATCCTGGCGGTCCAGCACCGACACCTGCTCGATGTTCGACTCGGAGTCGGCGATCGTCGCCGCAACCTCGGCAAGCACACCGGTCTTGTTCTCCGTGTCGACATGGATCTGGCTCGAGAAGTCGCGACTGATTTCCATCTCCCAGCTCACCGTCAGCCATTTTTCGGGCTGCTTGCGGAAATTGATCAGGTTGCCGCAGGAATTTCTGTGTATGACGACGCCCCGGCCGGAACTCAGGTAACCCATGATCTCGTCTCCGGGTATGGGGTAGCAGCACTTCGCATAGCTGACCACCATGCCTTCGGTGCCGGCGATGACCAGGCTGGCCGCGGACACTTTTGACTCGCTGTCTTCCTTGACACCGAGCAGGAATCGCGCGGTCAGGGGTGCGAGGCGTTCGCCCAGCCCGAGTTGCTCGAAGAGCTGCGATTCGCTCTCGATCCCCAGCTCCTTCAGCGCCACTTTCATACGGACCTTGCCGACCTTCCGCAACGACGAATTCAGATCCTTCAGCGAACGATCGAGCAGGCGCTTGCCGAGATCGATGGATTCGCTGCTGCGCATGTTCTTCATGTACTGCCGGATTGCCGAGCGCGCCTTCGCGGTCGTCACGAAGGTCACCCAGTGCGGATTCGGTTTGGCGCCCCTTGCGGTGATGATTTCCACCGTCTGGCTGTTCTGCAATGGCGTTCGCAGCGGTACGAGGTGCCGGTCGATCTTGGCTGCGACGCAGCGATTGCCGACATCGGTGTGCACTGCGTAGGCAAAGTCCACAGTCGTCGCGCCCTTCGGCAGGGGCATGATGTCGCCCTTCGGCGTGAACACGTAGATCTTGTCGGGGAAAAGATCCACCTTGACACTCTCCAGGAATTCTTCCGAGCTGCCCGATTCCTGGATCTCGACCAGGTGCGCGAGCCATTCGCGCGCACGGCGTTGCGGTGTTGCGGTGGTCTTGTCCTCGGCTTTGTATTGCCAGTGTGCCGCCACGCCCGACTCGGCGACGCGATCCATGTCGCGGGTGCGTATCTGCACTTCGAGCGGCATTCCGTTCGGGCCGAACAGGGTCGTATGCAGCGACTGGTAACCGTTGACGCGGGGAATGGCGATGTAGTCCTTGAAGCGGCCGGGCATCGGCTTGTACAGGCCGTGCACCAGGCCAAGCATCCGGTAGCAGGTCATGACATCGGCCACGATGATGCGACAACCGAAGACATCGACGATGTCCGCCAGCGGCCGCTTCTTTTCGTTCATCTTCTTGTAAATGCTGTAGAGGTGCTTTTCCCTGCCGATGACCTCGCCCTCGATGCCCTCCGCGACCATGGCTTTGCGGATCATGTCGGTGATCTTCTTGATGTACTGGCGCTGGCTGCCTTTGCTCCTCTTCAGCGCCCGCTCGAGCACGGCATAGCGATTCGGGTAAAGGTTGCGGAATCCGAGATCCTCGAGGCCTACCTTGAGGTGATTGATGCCGAGCCGGTTGGCGATCGGCGCGTAGATCTCGAGTGTTTCCCGGGCGATTCGCACCCGCTTCTCGCGCGGCATGGCGCCCAGGGTTTCCATGTTGTGCAGCCGGTCCGCGAGTTTAACGAGGATGACGCGTATATCCTCGATCATCGCCAGCATCATTTTGCGAAAGCTCTCGGCCTGCGCTTCTGCCCTGCTGTGAAACTGCATCTGGTCCAGCTTGCTGACGCCGTCAACGAGTGCAGCGATCTCGCTGCCGAACTCCTCCTCCAGCTTCGCCATCGGCGTGCCGGTGTCTTCGATGACGTCGTGCAGGACAGCGGCGGCAATTGCCTGCGCGTCCATGTGCATGTCGGCGAGCGTCTGTGCGACGGCCACGGGGTGGGAAATGTAGGGCTCACCCGTGCGGCGGGTCTGGCCCTGGTGGGCGGCGGCACCGAACTCGTACGCTTTCACGACGAGTTCGATCTGTTCCTTCGGCAGGTAGGATTCGAGCGTGTCGAGAAGGCGCCGCAGTCCCCAGTCACGCCACGATGACGCGCCGGGCAGTTTCGAGAGCAGGGTGGCGGCGTAGTCCATTTCGATCATTCGATCATATGCGATCTGCCGGCGCCAGAAGCCGCTTGTCAGTGGCGGTTAGTCGCCTATCGATATGCCTCGCAGCGGGATCAGGTCGTCGATGATGTCCGGCTGCATGAACTCTTCCGGAGCAGGCTGCTCGACCTCGTCCAGGATGGCGGGTGTTACATGGCCGGCTGCAATCTCGCGCAATGCCACGACCGTCGGTTTGTCGTTCTCACGCTCTACCAGTACGTCGGCACCATGAGCAATGCGGCGGGCGCGTTTCGCGGCAACCAGCACCATTTCAAAAATATTGTCGATATTGTCGAGACAGTCCTCGACGGTAATTCTTGCCATTGACCTGAAACTCCAATCGTGGCCCTTGGGCCGGCATGCAAACGGGCCGACCAGTCTAATTCAGAACGGTGGGTGGATGGAAGGGAGGGCTCAAACCCGGGCGCTCAGCCCAGGATGGCCGAAACCCTGCCCCGCAGCTGCGGATTGCTGGTCCTGTTGGTGTCCCGGCCGCCCTCGAATATGGATTCCAGTTCGTCGATGGCCGTTTCCAGGTCGTCATTGATGATCACGAAGTCGAATTCGCTCCAGTGGGACATGTCGCTCAAAGCGTCCCGCAGACGCCTGTTGATCACCTCTTCGCTGTCTGTGCGCCGGCCCCGCAGCCTGCGCTCCAGTTCAGCCGCAGACGGCGGCAGGATGAAGATGTCGGCGGATTCCGGCATCGATTCCCGGACTTGGCGCGCGCCCTGCCAGTCGATCTCGAGTATGACGTGGTGTCCCTCGCCCAGCAGCCGCTCGACCTGGGAGCGGCTGGTGCCATAGCGGTTGTCGAACACCATGGCGGATTCCAACATTTCGCCTGCATCACGAAGCCTGAGAAACTCCGGCTCGCTGACGAAGAAGTAGTCGCGGCCGGGCACTTCCGTTTCGCGCGGTTTGCGCGTCGTATAAGAAACCGAGAAACGCAGCTCCGGATTGCGTTTGACCAGGGCTTTGACAAGCGTGGTTTTGCCGGCACCGGATGGTGCGGCAATAACGAAAAGTCGGGCCGGGTTCTCGCTCTGCGACTTCAAGACGGCGTCATTCTATGTTTTGAACCTGTTCGCGCATTTGCTCGATCAGCACTTTCAGGTCAACGGCAGCGCGGGTGGTCTCCGCATCCGCCGACTTCGATGCCAGGGTGTTGGCTTCACGATTGAGTTCCTGCATGAGGAAATCAAGGCGGCGGCCGACCGGTTGCTGGCTTGCCAGCGCTTGCCGGATTTCACTCACATGACTTTCGAGGCGGTCGAGTTCCTCGTCAATATCCATTTTCTGCGCAATCAGGGCCAGTTCGGTTTCGAGACGCGCCGGATCGGCGACGACATCCAGCCTGTCGATACGTTCCTTCTGCCTGCTGTGTGCAGCGTCCAGGACCGCGGGCAGCCGTGCCTTGATACCTGCAGCAATGGACAGGAGCTCGCGGCATCGCGCATCCAGCAGTTCGGCAATGCGTGCGCCCTCGCTCCTGCGCATCTCCGTCAGCGATGCGACAGTCGCAGCAAGCAGCACGGAGGCGGATTGGAACAGCGGGCCGGCGTCGATCTCCTGATCCTCGATGACACCAGGCCAGCGCAATACGTCGAAAGGGTTGATCGGCGCCGCATCGTGTCCCAGCCTGACGCCGATCTCCACGGCACGCCGGCACAGCTGTTGCACAAGTTCGGCGTTGATACGAACTTCGCCGCCGGCACCGGCCCGGCGCTTCAGGTGCAGGCTGCAATCGACCTTGCCACGGGCAAGGCTCGCGGAGAGTTGCTGGCGAAGTTCGGACTCCTTGCTGCGGAGTTCATCCGGCAGGCGGAATTGCAGGTCGAGGTATCTGTGGTTGACAGAGCGAATCTCGCAGGTGAGCGTGCCGATTCCGGACTCCGCTGCCTGTCTCGCAAAGCCTGTCATACTGTGTAACATGAGGTCCCCTGATTTGCCGGCGGTCGAAAGTTGCCCGGAATGCCGCTCCGAGCCGCCGCGATTCATCCGGTTGCCGGTTGCGCAGATCAAATCACAGATTCCGGGGCAACCCGGCGGCATAATTCGACGGCTTTGCGGCCCCGGCAATTCTGAGCAATTTTGCTAACAATGTATACGAGGCGGCAGGGATCGACCGCGCAGACATCATCGGGCACCTGGCGAAAACAAACAGAAACAGCAGATGCAAATCGAATACGCAAAAGTATCAGCTCTTGGTGACCGCCAGGACAATCAGGATCGTGCCGCGGTAATCGTTGCTGAAGATGCGGCACTCATGCTGGTGTTCGATGGCATGGGCGGTCATTCCGATGGCGCCAGGGCGGCGGAGACGGGTCTGAAAATCGTGCAGGACATGTTCATGGCTACGCCGTTGCCCGTATTCGATCCGCTAGGATTCCTGTATATGGCGCTGGCACGCGCGCACGATGAAGTGGTGAAAATCGGCGCGGAACTCGCGGTCGATTTTCGCCCGCGCGCAACCTGCGCCGTGTGCCTGGTGCAGGAAGGCGGTTCGTTCTGGGCGCATATAGGCGACAGCCGCATTTATCATATGCGTGCAGGCAAGCTCGTATCCCGCTCCCGTGACCACAGTCACGTGGAGGTGCTGATTCAGGAAGGCGCGATCTCCGAGGAAGAGGCCCTGGGGCACCCGATGCGGAATTTCGTCGAGTGTTGCATCGGCGGAGACGCACCGGTGCCGGACATGAGCATTACACGAAAAAAGCCGCTGATTCCCGGCGATGTGCTGCTGGCATGCACTGACGGCCTGTGGTCCGGAATCAGCGATGACGAGATGGCGGAAATGGCGACCAGACCGGCGAGCAGCCTGACCGAGAATCTCAAGGCTTTGAGCCTGAAGGCGCTGACCAACAATTCGCCGCACAGCGACAACACCACCGGTACCGCGTTACTCTGGATCAGCGAGTAAGGCAGACGTAGGAAAAGGTGCCGGAAAAATGGTGCCGGATTTATTTAACGAGTAAGCAGGGCACGGCAGCCGGGGGGAGGCCTGTGACGGGATGGCTCCCTGCGGTCCGCTTG
>JAKEGN010000302.1 GCA_022615525.1 Woeseiaceae bacterium | reverse complement strand
GTCCGCACTTGTAGGAGCGAGCAGTGCTCGCGACGCGGTGCGCGCAGCTGCCGCGACCTAGAGTTTGTCTTTCAGGCCGTAATACAGCAGCCCGAGCGATACCATCTGGTTGCCGAATACCGATGCACCCGGAATGCGGATCGGCCTGATCTTCGCGAACACGTCGAAGCGTTCGAGCGTGCCGCTGACTGCATCCGCGAGGATCTCCCCGACCAGGTGCGTGACGTTCACGCCGTGACCGGAATATCCCTGTGCATACAATACGTTAGGCGCGAGTTTCCCGAGTTGTGGCACACGGTTGAGAGTCACAGCAATGGTGCCGCCCCAGGCGAATTCGATGCCGATGCCGGTCAACTGCGGGTACACGCGCTGCATCCGCGGCCGCAGTTGTGAGCGGATCACCGCCGGGTCCTCGCCAAAATAATTGCAGCGGCCGCCGAACAGCAGCCGCTTGTCGGCACTCAGGCGAAAGTACTCGAGCACGAAATTCGGGTCGCAGACGGCGAGATCGCGCGGGTTGACCTCTGCAACCTGCGCGGCCGTCAGCGGCTCGGTGGCAATGATGTAACTTCGCACCGGGAAGAATTGCGATCGGAGTTTACTGTTGAGCTGCTGATAGGCATTGCCGGCCAGCACCACGAATTTCGCATCTACGCGTCCGTCGCTCGTGACCACCGATGCCGTGTCGCCATCGATGATCGATAGTACCGGCGATCGTTCGTACAATTTCACGCCCAGCGATGCGGCGGCACGTGCTTCTCCGAGGCACAGGTTCAACGGATGCAGGTGACCGTTGCCCATATTGAGCAGCGCGCCGCAATAAGATTCGGTGCCGATCATCGAGCGGGTTTCGTCGCGGGACAGCAGCCGGAATTCCTCGGCGTACCGGTGCTCCTCCAGCCTGCGGACATCGGCTTCCAGGTCCCTGATGTGGCGCGCTTTTATGGCGACGTCGAGATATCCTGACTTGAGATCGCAGTCGATCGCATACCGGGCGACACGCTCACGAATAATGCGATGTCCCGCCCAGCGCATTTCCCAAAGGAGCTTTTCGATATTCGGCCCGTGGTGTTTCGCGATGCGCTGCTCGCCGCTGATGCCTGCGATGATCTGCCCGCCGTTCCTGCCGGAGGCGCCCCAACCGACGCGATTAGCTTCGACGATGCAGACCTTGTAGCCGCGCTCCGCAAGGCAAATGGCCGTGGAGATTCCCGTAAAGCCTGCGCCGATGACGCAGACGTCGGCGTTGACGCTGCCGCGGAGAGCCGCATGTTCCCGATGATCGTTCGACGTTGCAGCGTAATACGATCCGGTGTGATCCTGCGCGCTTCCCACCGGCCGTCAATCCGGACCGGCGGAGGCAGTGACTTCCGGGTCACCTGTGCCCCACACAGCATCGATCGGCGGCCCGGCTTGCGGATTGAAATCTTCCGGATCGAGCTGGAGCAACCGCGCTATGGTCGCGGCGACATCGCCCTGGTGCACTGTCGGCAGGGGGCCGGCCTCCCCGGTTGCGGGTGTGTCCGGACCGATGACGGCGATCCAGATGTCCTCGCTGCCGGGTATCGACTCGTCATGCTCCATCCAGTCGGCGGGCCCGCGGCCGCGACCGTGGTCGGTGGTGATGATCAACGTGGTCCGTTCCCGGTAAGTCTCATCCGCTTGCAGAGTCGCCCATAGTTCGGACAGCAGCCGGTCTGAGAGGTGCAGGTAATCGAGCAGGCGATCGTAGCGGGCGGCATGCGCCCAGTCATCGGACTGGCCCAAACCGAGCCAGAGGAATCGTGGTTTGTGCCGAAGGAGGTAGCTTTGCGCCAGGCGAAACGTCAGCACGTCGTTGCTGCTTTCCTCCCAAAGTCCCTGGATGTCGCGGCGCAAAGCAACGAACAGGTCCATATCCGGCGTCGACAACTCGGGCGGCAGCGCTTCGTAGGCGCCGTTCATGACGAACGCATCGTCCATGCTCGCGGCGGCGACCTTGAAGCCGTCCCAGGAGCCGAACTGTGCGACCTTTGATGGTGCAAGGAGCAATTCGCCGCGAATGTATTCCGTAATAGTCCGGTGCGGATATCGAACCAGCGTGTTGTCGACGACCTCGGCTTGCGGTGCACCGGTCATGATCTCGACGTATCCCGGCGACGACCACTTGATGGCGTTGCCGACTTTCACGCGGCTGCCCAGCTCCGGGTTGCCAAGCACGATACCTTGCGGCACCAGCGTGCCCCAGAAAAATGGCATGAGGGCCATGCGACGCTCGGCTGCCGTACCGCGCCAGTATCGCTCGCGCGCGATCTCGATATCGGAGTACCCGTCTTCAGCGGTGCTGGCGGCGATAGCCGGGTCCATGCCGGCGAACAGTTCCTCGATACGCACCCCGTCCAGTGTCACGAGGATGACGTTTTCGGTCCGGGGAGCAGCAATCGCCAGCAGCGGACAGAGCAGAACGGATAATGTCACAATACGAAACATGGCTTACTCCCCGGAGGCCGTATGGCATTCTCCGATGAGCTGCCACAGGGCACAAGTCGATGCCCACGCGGGCGCAAGACTAAGGACGGGCAGGCGGTCTTTGAGACCCCTGATGGCGCCATCCAGTCCCGGCAAACAGAGTCAGCCTCACGATAGACGGAGAACTTCAGCATATGAAACCCGCTTTCCTGCACCTTCGACGTACTGCTTTTGTCCTTGCGCTGGTCGTGCTCTCAGCTTGCGGCAAGGAAGAGCCGGCCGCCGCGGGCGCCGATGCGGTGTACCGCAATGGCCGGATTTACACGGTGGATGCGACACGCTCCTGGGCCGAGGCAGTCGCCGTCAATGGCGGACGTATTGTCTATGTCGGGACCAACGACGGCGCCCAGGCTCATGTCGGATCGAATACCGTAGTCGTCGATCTCAAGGGTCGCATGATGATGCCCGGCATGCAGGATGCGCACGTGCACCCGATCAGCGGCGGGGTCGAAGCCTCCGCCTGCGATCTCAACGCAATGACCGGCGTTGCCGCCTATCGCACGGCAATATCCGAATACGCAGCCGCGAATCCGGACATGCCCTGGATACTCGGCGGCGGCTGGTCGATGGCGGATTTCGGGCCGGGCGGGGCGCCGAGCAAAAGCATACTGGATGAGCTGGTGCCGGATCGGCCCGTGTTCCTGAGCTCGAGGGATGGGCACACGGGCTGGGCGAACAGCGTTGCATTGAATATCGCCGGCATTACTAAGGACACACCAGACCCGGCCGATGGCCGCATCGACCGCGACCCGGGAACGGGAGAGCCGATCGGCAGCCTCCAGGAAGGTGCACAGAAACTGCTCAGGGAGCATATTCCTGAGACCACCGAGGAGGATCGCATCGCCGGCTTGCTCTATTCCGTCCGGATGCTGAACGAATATGGAATCACTTCGATCCAGGATGCGAGCGTCGGAGAGGACTCGCTGAGAGCGTACAAGACGCTGGAAGATCGCGGCCAGCTCAGCCTGCGGGTGGTCGGTTCCATCTGGTGGGACCGTGATCGCGACATGGGGCAGGTCCCCGAGCTGGTCGCATTGCGCGACAAATATACCGCCGGACTGATCGATGCCCGGACCGTAAAGATCATGCAGGATGGGGTGATGGAGAATTACACGGCCGTGCTGCTCGAACCCTACCTTGTGCCGAACCGGACGCGCGGCATCCCGATGGTCGAGCCGGAGCTGCTGAAACAGGTGGTTGCACGGCTCGATGCCGAGGGTTTCCAGGTGCACTTCCACGCCATCGGCGACGGGGCCATACGCCAATCCCTCGATGCCGTCGAGGAAGCCCTGGTGCAAAACGGCAGGCTGGGACACCGCCATCACATTTCGCACATACAGTTGTTCGACCCGTCGGATATTCCACGCTTCAAGGAACTCGACGTCGTAGCCAATTTCCAGCCGCTCTGGGCCTACGCTGACGCCTACATCACCGACCTCACCATACCGTTCATCGGCGAGGAGCGGGCGCGCTGGCTATATCCGATAAAGAGCATGCAGGACGCCGGTGCAGTCATTGCATTCGGCAGCGACTGGTCGGTGTCGACCGCGAACCCGTATCACCAGATGGAAACTGCTATCACGCGGAAGGATGCCGTGGTCGATGACATGGAGAGTTTCATACCGGAAGAACGCATTGACCTCGAAACCGCGATAGCCGCGTTCACGATCAACGCGGCGTTCGTCAACCGGAAGGAAAATGACACGGGCTCGATCGAGGTCGGCAAGTACGCCGATCTCGTCGTGCTCGACCGGAACCTGTTCGAAACCGAGGCAAAAGACATTTCCGAGACGCGTTCGCTGCTGACCCTGTTCGAAGGTCGCCCGGTGCACGGCGATATCGCGTCTTTGTAGGAGCGAGCAGTGCTCGCGACCTCGCTCCCTGTCCCGTGCTGCATGCCGGCGACACGACGGTATGCCTTCGAGCGAATTAATATTTCCGAGTGAGAAGGATCAGCGGCACGTTTCCACCGCTGCGGTGCCAGCTTTGCAAGGTCGCGAGCACTGCTCGCTCCCACAGCTTCTCCTGGATACCTGTTGGAGTCAGCGATGCCGGCGCGACCGCAAGTCACGCCCTGAGCTGGTCCCCG
>JAKEGN010000301.1 GCA_022615525.1 Woeseiaceae bacterium | reverse complement strand
TCATCGTGCGTATTGGCCCTTACGAGCTGTCGAGTCCTTTTGTGCTTGCGCCAATGGCGGGCATAACCGACGCACCGTTTCGCAGGCTGTGCCGGCATTTCGGCGCGGGCATGACGACCTCGGAGATGACGACCGCCGATGTCAACCTCTGGCACACGGAGAAATCGCGGCGCCGGCTGGATCTCGATCTCGATGCCGAACCCGTCGTCGTGCAGATCGCAGGCGCGGTTCCCGGGCAGCTTGCCGAGGCGGCACGGCTGTGCCAGGACCGCGGCGCACAAATCATTGATATCAATATGGGTTGCCCGGCGAAGAAAGTCTGCAACAGGCTTGCCGGGTCAGCCTTGTTGCAGGACGAGGCGCTGGTCGCGCAGATACTGCGTGCTGTGGTGTCTGCGGTAACTGTGCCTGTAACGCTGAAGATTCGCACCGGCTGGGACCCGCAGAACAGGAACGGCGTCCGCGTCGCCAGGATCGCGGAGGACTGCGGCGTGCAGTCTCTTGCCGTACACGGGCGTACGCGCGCCTGCCGGTTTCGCGGCGAAGCCGAGTACGAAACCGTTGCGCGGATCAAAGCCAGCGTGAAAATCCCCGTGATCGCCAATGGTGATATCAATACTTTGCAGAAGTCGCTTGAAGTATTGCGGCTAAGCGGCGCTGACGCGGTGATGATAGGTCGCGCAGCGCAAGGCCGTCCGTGGTTCTTTCGGGAGCTTAATCATTACCTGCAAACAGGCGAAACTGTTCTGCCGCTAGAAAAAAACAAAGTCCGTGATATCATTCTTGCCCACCTAAGCGACCTGTACCAGTTTTATGGGGAAACAACTGGCGTTCGGGTGGCTCGCAAGCACCTTACCTGGTATTGCGCCGGTCTGAAAAATGCAGAAGTTTTTCGCTCGCAAGTAGTGCGGGTAGACAGTGCGTCCGAGCAGCTTCGGCTCACGCAGGAGCACTTTGCCGCGCAGTCCGGCGACGAATTGCTGGCGGCCTGAGTGTCGGGTGCGGATCGACGGGATACTGACAGAGACATGCACGTGCCGTGGCAACCAACAGACGCAGAAGAATAAAAAAATTGAAAACCTTGAAAAATGACAAGCCACTCAGGAAGCACACGGAAGAAGCGCTGCGCAGCTATTTCGCCAGCCTTAACGGTGACCGTCCCGGAGATTTGTACGACCTGGTAATGGGCGAGGTCGAACAGCCCCTGTTCAAGGCTGTAATGGACTACACCCAGGGCAACCAGAGCCAGGCCGCCGGAATCCTCGGTATCAACCGCGGCACCTTGCGAAAGAAACTGAAGTCCTACGCCCTGATCCGGTAAAGGCTTCGCATGTTCACAATCCGCCGTGCGCTTATCAGTGTCTCTGATAAGCGCGGACTGATTCCATTCGCCAGGGGCCTCGCCGCTCTGGGCATAGAGATACTTTCCACCGGCGGCACCTGCCGGCAACTCACGGAGGCCGGTATCCAGGCGATCGAAGTTTCGTCACGTACCGGTTTCCCGGAGATTATGGGAGGCCGGGTAAAAACCTTGCACCCGGTGATTCACGGCGGCCTGCTCGGGCGGCGCGGAATCGACGATGCCGTGATGCAGCAACACGGCATCGCACCCATCGATCTGCTCGTGGTCAACCTGTACCCCTTCGAGGAAACGGTGAGCCGCAGTGACGCAACTATCGACGAAGCGATAGAGAATATCGATATCGGCGGCCCGGCGATGATCCGGGCGGCGGCGAAAAACCATGCCGGCGTCGCGGTCGTCGTCGACCCGGACGAGTACGACGGCCTGCTAGGCGCTATCCGCGATCAGCTGCTGGACCTCGAGTTCCGTCGCAAACTTGCGGCGAAGGCCTACGCGCATACGGCGAGTTACGATACCGCGATCACGCGCTACCTGTCCGACCCGACCGGCGACTCCTTGCTGGGCGAGCGATTCCTGTATTCCGGGGGCCGCATTTGTACCTTGCGCTACGGCGAGAATCCGCATCAACAGGCCGCCTTCTACCGCGACCAGACGCCGGTCAGCGGTTCCCTGGCAACCGCGCGGCAACTGCAGGGCAAGGAACTCTCCTACAACAACATCGCCGACAGCGATGCGGCACTCGAGTGCGTCCGGCAATTCGACGAACCTGCCTGCGTGATCGTGAAACATGCCAACCCATGCGGTGTCGCAATCGACAAGGACATCCTGGCCGCCTACGATCGCGCCTTTCGCACCGACCCGACTTCCGCCTTCGGCGGAATTATTGCACTCAACCGTCCGCTGGACGAGACGACCGCACGAAGCATCCTCGAACGACAGTTCGTCGAAGTCATCATTGCACCGGAGATCGACGACAAGGCGTTGTCGGTGTTGGCCGGCAAGACCAACGTTCGCGTGCTGCGTACCGGTGACTGGCGGAACAGCAAGCCGGCGGGATTCGAGTTCAAAAAGGTCTCGGGCGGGTTGCTGGTGCAGACGAGTGACGATGGCCGCATTGCACCCGAACAGCTCGAGGTCGTTACTGCGCGGGCACCGGATGGCGCCGAAATGCGCGACCTGCAGTTCGCGTGGAAGGTCGCGAAGTACGTGAAGTCGAACGCCATCGTGTTTTGCCGCGACCTGATGACCATCGGCGTGGGAGCCGGACAGATGAGCAGGCTCTACAGCACGCGGATCGCGGCGCTGAAGGCGACGGACGAAGGCCTGCAGGTCGCAGGCTCGGTCATGGCATCGGATGCGTTCTTTCCGTTCCGCGACGGTATCGACACCGCCGCCGAATACGGCATCGCCGCGATCATCCAGCCGGGTGGTTCGCTGCGGGACGACGAAGTCATCGCGGCGGCGAATGAACATGGCATGGCCATGGTGTTTACCGGGATGCGGCATTTCCGGCATTGACGGCATTGCGTCAATCCTGTGCCACGGGATATATCGGTTCCATGAAAATTCTGATCATCGGCAGCGGTGGACGTGAGCATGCACTGGCGTGGAAATGTGCGCAGTCGTCTTTGGTCGACGACGTGATCGTCGCGCCGGGAAATGCCGGCACCGCGCTCGAACCGGGCGTGCGCAACATCGAAATCGCCGCGGACGACATCGACGGTCTGCTGGACTTTGCGCGCCGCGAGGCCGTCGGCCTGACCATCGTCGGACCGGAAGTGCCGCTGGTAGCCGGGATCGTCGATCGATTTGAGGCCGCCGGCCTGCAATGCTTCGGCCCGCGTGCTGCCGGCGCGCAGCTCGAAGGGTCGAAGGCCTTCACCAAGCAGTTTCTCAAACGGCACGGCATCCCTACCGCCAACTACGAAACCTTCACCGAACTCGCCCCCGCGCTAGCCTGTATTCGCAAGCTGGGCGCACCGATCGTCGTCAAGGCAGACGGGCTGGCAGCTGGCAAAGGCGTGGTGGTAGCCCACACTGTCGAAGACGCCGAACGTGCAGCCACGGACATGCTGGCTGCCGGCAGTTTCGGCAAGGCAGGCGCAAGAATCGTCATCGAGGAGTTTCTCGAGGGCGAGGAAGCGAGTTTTATAGTCATCACGGACGGCAAGGATGTGCTGCCGATGGCGAGCTCGCAGGATCACAAAGCGCGCGATGATGGCGACACCGGACCGAATACCGGCGGCATGGGCGCCTATTCGCCGGCCCCGGTGGTCAGCGCTGCCATGCAGCGTCGCATCCTCGATGAAATCATTTACCCGACACTCGAAGGTCTGCGGGCGGACGGCATACCCTACACCGGTTTTCTCTACGCGGGCCTCATGATTACGCCCGACGGTACGCCTAAAGTGATCGAATTCAATTGTCGCATGGGTGACCCGGAAACCCAGCCGATCATGGTGAGATTGCGATCCGACCTCGTGGCACTGTGCCAGGCGGCGCTCGCCGGACAACTGGCGCAGTTCGTGGCGGAATGGGACCCGCGCGCATCATTGGGCGTGGTCATGGCGGCCGGCGGATACCCGGGTGAGTACCGCCGAAATGACGCCATCAGCGGCTTGTTCGATGCCGATGGCGAGGACTGCAAGATCTTCCATGCGGGCACGGCCGTCGACGACGATCGCATCGTTACCTCGGGCGGGCGCGTGCTGTGTGTCGTGGGCCTCGGCGACACCGTGGGAGAAGCCCGGGATCGCGCCTATGCCGGGGTCGGCCATATCCAGTGGGCCGATGCTTACTATCGCAAGGACATCGGGCACCGGGCGATAGGCAGGGATGCGCACTGACGCCGTGACCCTCACTCCTGAGCAAGCCGGCGTAGCCATTCGCGATGTGCTGCCGCAGTTTGCGGCGCAGAAAGTCACATTGGCCGATGCCTGTGGACGGATCCTGCGGCAAGCCGTTATAGCAGAACGCGATCAGCCGCCCTTCGATCGCGTGATGATGGACGGCGTTGCGCTGCGGTTTGAGGCCTGGCGCAAAGGCCTGCGCAACTTCCGCATCCAGGGGACGCAGCACGCAGGAGACCCGGTGCAGACGCTCGCTGACGAAGGCAGCTGCATCGAGGTCATGACCGGTGCCGTGCTTCCCGTGCAATCGGATTGCGTGATACCGGTCGAGCGCATTGCGGTCAGCGGCGGAACAGCCACCGTCGAGAAGGATTACCCGGCATCGGCCAGGCAGTTCGTTCACGCGCAGGGTTCCGATCACCGCAAGGGCCAGCAACTACTCGATGCCGGCACGGCGATCACGCCCATGGATATCGCAATCATCGCGTCCTGCGGATTATCCGAGGTCAGCGTCAGCCGCAGGCCGGTGATCCGGGTTATTTCCACGGGCAACGAGCTGGTGCCTGCGGGTTCCCCCATTGCCGCACACCAGGTGCGTTTGTCGAACGGCCCCGCCCTGGTGGCCATGCTTGCGCAGCACGGCTTCACAGACTGCCTCCCGGATCACATCGTCGACGACCCTGCCCTGATTCACGACAATCTTGCCCGGCACCTCCACGAGGCCGACGTCCTGATACTCAGCGGCGGCGTTTCCATGGGCAAGGCGGATTACGTTCCGCGGGTATTGGCGGAACTGGGTGTGCACCAGGTATTCCACGGCATCAGCCAACGGCCGGGGAAACCGATGTGGTTCGGCACGGGATCACGACAGCAGCTGGTGTTCGCCCTGCCGGGCAATCCTGTGTCCACGCTCGTCTGTTGCCGTCAGTACGTATTGCCGGCGCTGTACACCGCGAGCGGGCGTGCCGCTGCGCCTGCGCGGCACGCCGTACTGTCCGGGAGTTTCACATTCGAACCAAAGCTCACCTGCTTCCTGCCGGTCAGGATCGCGAGCCGTGATGACGGAG
>JAKEGN010000300.1 GCA_022615525.1 Woeseiaceae bacterium | reverse complement strand
GTTAATTGTTACGGGCATTTGTAGCGCAGGTGCCCGCGGAAGCCAAGCCGGCTCCGCCGGCCGCGGGTCTGGTGCAGAATGGCTGCACTGCGTGATAAAGCAGCAACGAAGGGGCAGTCGATTAAGGGAATGGCGACACTCGGTACGGCGCTGGCTGTCCTCGCAGGATGTGCGGCCCACCCGGAGCCCATCGTCGACACCAAGGGCGTCGACATGTCCAGGTACGAAACGGACCTCGAGGAATGCAGCGTCTACGCCGACCAGGTCCATATGGAGAAGGGCGTCGCCAAAGGTGCCGCCGGTGGTGCCGTGGTCGGTGCTGCGACCGGGGCCATCAGCGGGAACGCAGCCGAGGGAGCCGGCTACGGCAGCATCTGGGGTGCGACCCGCTCCGGCCTGGACGCCGACGAGGTCAAGCAGGACGTGGTCAAGCGCTGCCTGCGTGGCCGGGGTTACAGGGTACTCAACTAGCCCGGATCCGCCCGGTTTGACCGCGGCCTTGCCTAAGCATACTGTGTTTATATACAGTCACGGGCATGCCAGTGACCGTATACAAGGGACGCGGCGCCGTCTCCCGGCTGCCGGGACGTTTTCAGAGCCGCAGCGTCGAGGCCGACCCGGACGAGTCCGGAGAGGTCGCAGCGCCGGACACCGAGTACCGTCCGATGCAGGCGCGGAGCATCATCAGCAGCAACCAGTCGCCCGACGTACCTTTCGATCGTTCCATCAATCCCTACCAGGGCTGCGAGCACGGCTGCATCTACTGCTATGCCAGGCCCAGTCACAGCTACATGGACCTGTCGCCGGGGCTCGATTTCGAGACCAAAATCTTCTACAAGCCGAATGCGGTCGACCGGCTGCTGGCGGAATGGCAAAAGCCAGGCTACGTGGTCAAGCCCGTCACCATCGGCGCCAACACGGACCCATACCAGCCGGCCGAAAAGCACTACGGCATCACCCGCGCACTGCTGGAGTCATTTCTCGCCCACAGACACCCGGTGAGCCTCATCAGCAAAGGCACCCTGATGCGGCGTGACTTCGATCTCTTGTCGGTTCTGGCCGAGCACAAGCTTTGCTCGGTAGCCATCAGCGTTCCGACCATGGACAGCGAGCTCAAGCGCTTGCTGGAGCCGAGAGTCCCGGCAGCGGAAGCCCGGTTCCGCCTCATCGATGAATTGCACCAGGCGGGAGTGCCGGTCAGTTTGCTGATGGCGCCGATCATTCCGGCTGTCAATGACCGCGAGATTGAACTCATTGTCGCCAATGCGGCAGCACGGGGAATTTCACACGCCAGTTATATATTCCTGAGGCTGCCGCACGAGGTCAGCGTGCTGTTTCAGCAATGGCTGGCAACCCACATGCCCGATCGAGCCGAACATGTCATGAGCCTTGTCCGACAAGCGAGTGGCGGCAAGGCATATGACGCCCGCTTCGGCACACGCCAGTCCGGGCGGGGCCCGTATGCAGACATGGTCGCGCAGCGCTTCAGCGCGGCCTGCCGTCGTTTCGGGGTCGACAATTCAAGGCGCACACAAGTTCTTGATTGCACACAGTTTCGGCCGCCCGGGCCGCTGCAGCAGTCACTGGACCTCGGCGGGAAACCGGCTGCCGAAAGGACATAATCGGCACTGCCCGCGGTACCGATGCCCTGCCTGAAAATGTATAGTGTTTCGAGGCCGACACCAGGGCGAGCGGACGAACTTAATGCCGCCCGGGAAGTCACATATAAGCGCTGCCGAACGGGTAATCCTGATACAAGATGAGTCGCTCGACCTTCCTCGAAATCACGTTCCTGATCGTGGCTCTTGCACCCGTGGCAAGTGCCGTTGCGCAGGACAGTCCGCCGGACGCGAAGGACGACGAAGCCATCCAGGCCATAGTCTTTCCGGAGAATGTAACCGCAGTTGAACAGGATGCGGATTCCGCGACCCCGGAAGAAGGGTCGACGGGCGTCGAGCAGCCGGTCGAAGACACCACGCCGGGCCTGGCAGACGGATCCGGCGACAACATGGATGCCGGTAGCGATGAGTCAGGCGAAGTCAGCGACTTCCGCAATGAAGACCTCGACTACGGATATGAAGAGCCAGTGTCCGAGTACGCGTCCGAAGAGGAGCGTGACAAAGCCGAGCTCGTGCAAAGCTTCGAACTCTACAAATCGTCCATCGAAAACGGAATGTATGAGGAAGCGGACACGCTGGCAAAGCGCATCATCGAACTGTCGATCAAGCTCTATGGCATCAACAGCCGCGATTCCGCAAAAGCACTGACCAACCTCGGGACAGTCCAGTATCACAACAAGGACTTCGATTCTGCGCAGCTCAATTACCAGGCGGCGATCGATATCATCGAACGTATCGAGGACCGGCTGCACGCTGATCTCATCAACCCGCTGAAGGGCCTTGGCGCCGCACAACTCGCAGCCGGCCGCCCGGACCTGGCCAAAGACACGTTCGACCGGGCCGTGCACGTCAGCCACGTCAATGAAGGGCCGCACAACCTGCAGCAGGTCGACATGCTGGATGCGCTGACGGAAACCTACCTGACGGTAGGCGAAGTCGACGAAGCGCTCGACGTGCAGGAGAAAGTCGTCAACCTGCAACTGCGAAACGTGGACCTGGAAAGCGAGGCCGCCATCCCTGCCCTGGAACGCGAGGCACTATGGATGCATCGCATGCAGCGTTACAACGCGGAACGCAATTCATACCGAAAGATCATACGCATCCTGGAAAAAACGCGGGGCTCTGACGACATAGCGCTTATCCCGCCGCTGACAGGGCTGGGCAAGTCGTACCTGTTTGTAGAACCGTACGACCCGGAGATGCAGTCCTACACGCCGGCCTCGGGCGGCGAGGTTTATTTGAAACGCGCATTGCGAATTGCAGAGGAGAGCCCGCAATCGGATTGGGAAATCCTCCGCGGCAGCATGCTCGCGTTAGGCGATTTTTACACGCTGTCGGGGCGTGAATCGCGTGCGACCCGGGCTTATACCGAAGTGTGGGAATTCCTCTCTGCCGATGAGGAAAGGATTCCAAGCCGGGCCAGGGACCTGGAGTCCTCTGTCGTGTTTCAGGACATCAGCCCGACGCTTTATTACAACAGCGCAAGGCAGGACTATGCGGCAACTCCGCCGGAGAATTTCGAGCGGGGCACGATCGTGGTCGGGTACGCGATCGACACGTCGGGACAGGCCGGAAACATCAGGTTGATCGAGGCACGACCCCCCGGGCTTGTCGAGATGCAGCACGAAGTGATGCGGGAGGTGCGCGACCTGATTCACCGGCCGCGCCTGGAAAACGGCAGTGTTGTGCCGGTCGATGACCTGACCTATACGCACGAATTCTTTTACCGTCCATCGGATCTCACCGTACTGCCGGCAGAATCGGAACTTGCCGGGTCCTCCCCTTAAGAGCGTCGATGAGAGCGTATTTCTCCGCGCTTGTCCCTTGCTTGTTCCTTATGCAGCCATTCGAAACGGCGCAGGCCGCTTGCAGCTGCGACTGGATCTGTATTGCTCGGGCGACTGGCGGCGACACAGGAGACCTGCTGGCGACGAACAAGAGTTCCGTGCCGGTGACGTTTTCCATTCAGTTCGATACTCGCAAATACCTAGTCGATGGGCCGGCGCAGATTACCCGCACGCTCGCCGCGGGGCAGGCGCTCGTGCTCCCGGTCAGGGATCGCGGTGACGGCCGGGCATCCGTTCGTCGGCCATTCAACTGCCAGTGGACCATTGGCAACATGGACGCCGCGCACGACGAGGAGCTGGTTTACATGCTGCCCTATGAGAGTGGCCGCAGTTACCGCGTCCTGCAGGGTTTCGGTTCGCGATTCAGCCATACGGGTACCGAGCAGTATGCTGTCGACT
>JAKEGN010000004.1 GCA_022615525.1 Woeseiaceae bacterium | reverse complement strand
TTATAATCCGGATAAATTGATCGAGCGTGCTGACAAGAAATGGGAAGCCATGAACGCAGAATGAGGCCGTGACAACGAACAGATGACGAGCCGAAAAAGGTGCCGGAATCGCTTGTTCGAGGATGTCAGCCAAAACCTGATTCCGCTCTGCCGATTGAAGCAGGACGGGGTCAACGGGTTCCTCCCTGACTTCCAGCCTGATTTCATCTGCCGTCAAATTATCGCCGATAGGCTAGCGAATTTCTGCTTGAACCCGGTTCGCGCCGACTAACACGAGCGCATTAGCGATGTCGTCATCTGCATCGCTTCGTCTTTGAATTCCGGGCTTTAACATTGGCTGGTTATTCCACAACTTGCCATGATCGAATCATGGCCCGGAACTGTCATATACACCGGGGGAAGTCCATTCGACAGTTTGCTAGGATTCACGTCAGCTGGAGGACAGTATGCGCGAGAAACCTTCGTTGACCCGTCGTGAATTGATCGCAGGCAGTTCGGCGCTGGGCGCCGTCGGCGCCCTGGTCACCGCCTGCGGCATCCCACCACCCGCCGAACCTCTGTAGCCGCTCTCGGACGCCGCGCTTGCGAACGCATCGGCCCTGTCGGGCGAATCACTGACGATCGAACGCATTCAAGCTCAAAAGGCCGTGCTCGAATTCAGTCTCAGGCACCTTGAAGTGATGCGAGAGTTCGATGCGGACGAAGAAGTGCCGCTGACGATGTTCAGACTGTGAGGCGGATAGTACGGCGGGCGGATAGTACGTATAAGGGACCGATGACGGCCGATGCTGGCCACTGTCGGGCGGAGCCGGCCCGACCCTTCGTCGTTCAGGCGCGTGAATCCTGCCCTTTCACCCGGAAATACCGGCGCATCACGGCGCCAGCCGAAACCCGCCCGTCCCGGCACGGCAGCCCGGGTGGTGACGAACAGGACGCAGCGGTCAGACTAAGCGATCGCCCTTCGGCGGCGACCGGCGGTCTTGAGACGTAGCGCGCCAGGCGTTCCACCTTGTCTCGTTGCGACGCCTTTGCCGCGATACCCGCGTGTAGCGAGAAGCCCGAGCTTTCCGCAACCTCACGCCGCGGCGCATCCGGTTGCAACAAAATCGCTGGCCGCGCGATAGCAATATAGCACCCGCTTTGCGGCAACCTCAGGTATCGAGTTTAGCCTCACAGAAAAGCCCAGTTTTGGCCCACTCCTGGAACCAGGCACCGATTTCTCCGGTGAGTTCGACAGCATCGACGCCGGGAATCGCGGCACACAATTCCAGCGCCGCACCAAGGCGCTCGCCTCGTTGCAATGCGGATAACAAGGCGAAACGTTGGGCGTCGAGATCCACGCGCCAGACACGGTAATTGTGGCGGTATACCGCAATATATGCCGGGGCCGGCCGCGGAACTTTCGTTTCGTGTTTCTCGCGCACCGCTGTTATGTATGGGTTGACCGGGTATTGCAGTTGCATAAGGCGCAATGCTGGAATTGTTTGCAAATGAATATCGCCCCAGCGCTTGATCGGAATTGCCTCCAGAACTTCAACGTGGATCGGTTCGACGAGAGGCGCATCGAACACATCCTCCATTGCCCGCTCAACCATTGCTATGGCAGCCGCAAATTCGCGTTCGGGAAGGTCGATGGCGTCATCAGCCAGGTACGCAGGAAAACCGCAGCCAAGCCGCGTCAGGCTGTAGTGAGTCGATGGGTACCGGCTTACGTAATCGGTGACAATCGTGCCGAACCGTTCCTTGCCCAACAGATGTTGCACAGTCGGAAATTCCTCGGCCATCACCTCGATAAGGCGCGAGAAGTACATATTGCGGTAAATTGACAGGCGCTCAAGCGAGCTCAACTGCTTCGACGGCTGCACCAGGTTCTCAATATTTTCCTTGGTATAGGGCAGGATCTTGCATGCGTCTCCGTGCTGCAGCCCGGCCATAATGCCGTCGGAATCCGTAAAGAGCGCCTGCAGCCAGCGTTCGATCTGGTCGAGTTCAGGCATGCGAGGAGACGCCTGCCGCCTCGACCGTGTGACGGTACTGTTGCGCCTTGAGTAACTCGGCGTGCGCCTCGGGAAAAGGAGGAATGTTGGCGTCCCACTCAAGTAAAGTGGCTCGCGAGCCGCTTCGACGCAGCACGTGGGCATACAGCTCCCACACCGGATCAATCACCCGGCCATCGTGTGTATCAATGCAATGAGTACCCATGTCCGTGTGTCCGGCCAAGTGAACCTGCACAACCCGGTCATAGGGAATCCCCTCGAGGTACGCCCAGGGATCCAGATCGTGATTGCGGCAACTCACGTACACGTTGTTGACGTCGAGGAGCAGTCCACAGTTTGCTTCTTCCGCCATTCGGCGAAGAAACTCCTCCTCGGGGAGCGTCGAGTTCGCAAAACTCAGATAGGTCGACGCGTTTTCCAGGATCAGCGGCCGCACCAGGTAATCCTGCACAATGCGAATCCTTTCGATCAGATCCGCGAGCGTTTTCTCGTTGTAAGGAATCGGATACAGATCGTGACCGTTGCGGCCGGCTACGCCGGTCCAACACACATGGTCGCCGAGCCACTTCGCATTTACTCTCTCGGCAAGCGCCTTGAGTTTACGCAGGTATTCGAAGTCGACTGGATCCGTACTTGCAATGGACAGCGACACACCGTGCATTACGACAGGATAACGTTCGGCGATCTGACTCAGGACGTACGCGGGTCGACCCTCGGTGTCCATGTAATTTTCAGACAGGATCTCAAACCAGTCTACCGCCGGCCAGTTCTCGAGGATGTACTTGAAGTGGACCGGGCGGAGCCCGAGCCCGAGTCCCAGATCGGGAAAATTCCATCGATTCGGCGTCGATAAATGATTCATCGAAAAAATGCAAATCCCGGCATACGGCGCGCGAGATCAAGTCCTGCCAGACACGCTGGGTCGCGGCAGTTGGCGCCGCAACCCAGCCGACCATCCTCTACTTGTTGCTATCTTGTATCGGAACTTCGCAGCCGCCATGGCCTTTGCAAGAATTCTTGCCGGCGCAGCCGTTGTCGCCGGACTTGCAGCCGCCCTGCCCCTTGCACTCATTCTGGCCTTTGCACGCATGCTTGGCCGACGTGGCACAGCCACCGTGACCTTTGCACGAGTTCTTGCCGGCGCAACCGTTGTCCCCTGCTTCACAGCCGCCCTGGCCTTTGCACTCGTTCATGCCTTTGCAGACGTGTTTGTCAGCCCCTTCCTCCGCTGCTTCTTGCGCATAGACGTTCTGAGCTTGTGCGCCGGCAAACAGACCGGTCACGGCGCCGATCAGTAGTTTGTTGAAACTTCTTCGTTGCATACTCATCCTGGCATCCCCCAAAAATTTAATTCTTGATGACACTATCCTGCGTTCGACCATGGAGCCGTTGCGACAGCCACCCGTGCTCCCAATTGTGCGGCCCATCCGACGGCACCGAATCGTTGAGGAATGGCAAAAAAGTCAAAATTGTGCACTAGCGCAGGGAGCACTGACCAAGCCAATGCCTCAGCGAAGTAGTGTAAACCAGATATCTGCACGGGACCAGAAACGAACTCTGCAATGCTCACAGCGGTTTGCAGACCGGGGCTCTGCTCAGGCCGAATCTATGCTACTACTATGTAAACGTTGTCAATTTTGCCCGCCGGACAGGTGACAAGATTGAGCAGATTGCTTTTACTCAGTCGATGAATGCAATCGATCAAGCACATGGCTTGGACCCCCTTAAGTCCCATCCTGACTGGACCAAGCCAGGGAAGCCCTGATTTATTCGAAGATGCGCCCATGCGATTGACCGGATTCACGATAAATGCCGCCTGGCACTAACGTCTCGAAATTCCGGCCGGCATCAGGCGTGATCTGCGGATTTGATACCATAGCGACAACACACGATCGGCATTGCAAGTAAGAATTGATGGTAATGCATGGCCAATCACCGATGATTGAAACCGACTTACCATGAAACCCGTTCTTGACCTCTCTCGATGCGCGAAACGGTGACTCAAGTGGACGATGGCAATTCTTTTTTGCAACAGGTTCAGCGAAATCTGGTAGCAATTCTCAGTCTCATTTTTGCAGTGACCGGTCTCGCCTATACCACCTGGCGGTGAGCGGTGCGCTGATCGGTCGCTGGAAGCAGTAACTGGAAGACAAGGATACGGATGCGTTTCCGGGCAAGGGTAAGCGAACAGCCGAGCAACAGCGTATTCATGACCTTGAAGCGGAGAATCGCCGGCTGCGGATGGAGAAAGAAATCTTAAAAAAGCCATTGATTTTATTGCCCGAAAGACGGCGTTCGTTGCAACAATTTCCGCACAATGCACAACAATGCACCACCGATGTCGGAAATTTGTCGGAACTTGATTGGCGACACGTATAGACAATCGTTTGCTA
>JAKEGN010000299.1 GCA_022615525.1 Woeseiaceae bacterium | reverse complement strand
TGTGTTCGCCATGGTCGTGCTCGGCGGCGTAACACGACTCACCGGGTCCGGCCTCTCGATCGTGGAGTGGCGGCCGGTTTCCGGCGTCCTGCCACCGCTGTCCGAGCAGGCATGGCAGGATGCTTTCGATCAGTATCGCCATTCGCCGGAATTCCGCCAGGTAAACTCGCACATGGACGTGCACGACTTCAAGGGTATCTACTGGCTCGAATACCTGCACCGGCTGCTCGGCCGCACGATCGGCGTGGTCTTTTTGCTGCCGTTCCTGGTTTTCCTGTGGAAGGGGCATATACAGAGACGCGAGCTGCCGAAGTACCTGCTGATGTTCGTGCTCGGCGGGCTGCAGGGTGCGCTCGGCTGGTACATGGTCAAGAGCGGCCTGGTGGAGAATCCGCACGTCAGTCATTACCGGTTGACGGCGCACCTGGTGGCGGCGTTTCTGATCTACGCGTACATGCTGTGGGTCGCCCTGTCGCTGCTGTACCCGCACACCGGTGAGTCGAAACACCCGTGGTATGGACGGACCGTGGCATTGACGGCTCTGGTGTCGCTGACGATCGTTTCCGGCGGCCTGGTGGCCGGACTCAAGGCCGGGAAGATCTACAACACCTTCCCGATGATGGGCGACTACTGGCTGCCGCCGGGCATGCTGTCGCTCGACCCCGCCTGGCGGAATTTCCTGGATAACCTCGCAACCGTGCAATTCGACCATCGGCTGCTGGCGATATCGACCTTCCTCCTGATCCTCCTGTACTGGTTCTCCGCCCGGCGGGCCGATTTGCCTGTGCGCCTGCGCAAGGCGGTCAATGCACTGCTGCACACTGCGGTCCTGCAGGTCGCCCTCGGTATTTCGACACTTCTGTTGTTCGTGCCGACGCTGCTCGCGGCAAGCCACCAGGCCGTCGGCATGTTGCTGTTCACCGTTGCACTGTACCTTTGCCACGGCCTGCGCCGGGCCTGAGGTTGCGGTCGATCGGGGTCGGTACCGGTTGCGGTTAATACCCATACACCCGGCGGGCGCTGTCCGTCAGTATGTTCCCCGGACGAATCCCGGTGCGAGAGCTATGGTTGAGACAGCAAGTGCGGTGTGCTTCGACGAGAAACTCTTGTCGCGCTATGGCGGCCGAGGCCCGCGCTATACGTCCTACCCCACGGCGGCGCAATTCACCGCGGATTTTACCGCTGACGACTATCGGCAAAACGCGATCGCCAGCAACGACTCCGGCAAACCCCTGTCGCTGTATGTGCACATTCCCTTCTGCCGCTCTCTTTGCTATTACTGCGCGTGCAACAAGATCGTTACGCGCAACGTGTCGCGGGTGCAGAGCTACCTTCGCGCGCTGCACAAGGAAATCGAGCTGCAGGCAGCGCTGTTCGACCAGGGCCGAAATGTCGGACAGCTGCATTTCGGCGGTGGTACACCCACCTACCTGGATCAGCGCGAGCTGGTTGAACTGATGGGCTGGCTGAGCGAAGCGTTCAGCCTCGAACAGGGTGGCGGCCGCGAGTTTTCGATCGAGGTCGATCCGCGAACCGTGGATCGCGAGGCCATTGCCCTGCTCGGTGACCTGGGCTTCAACCGGCTGAGCCTCGGGGTCCAGGATTTCGATGCGCGGGTACAGAAGGCAGTCAATCGCGTCCAGACCGTTGACGACGTCGATCGACTCCTGGCGGCCGCGCGTCAGGGCAACTTCAATTCCGTTTCGTTCGACCTGATCTACGGATTGCCGCAACAAACTGTTGAAAGCTTCGATCGCACGCTGGATACGGTCATTGCCATGCGTCCCGATCGAATCGCCACCTATAACTATGCCCACCTGCCACAACGCTTCAAGGGCCAGCGCATGATCAGCGAGGCGCACCTTCCCGCGCCACAAGTGAAGCTGCAGATTTTTCACAATACAATCGACCGGCTGAGCGCCGCCGGTTATGAATACATAGGCATGGATCACTTTGCGCTGCCCAACGACGACCTGGTCGTGGCGCGGCAATCCGGGACCTTGCAAAGGAACTTCCAGGGTTACTCGACGCACGGAAATTGCGAGCTGATCGGTCTTGGCGTTAGCGCCATCGGCAGCATCGGTTCTGCCTACTCACAGAACGCGACCTCCACCATCGAATACGAAGCGATGCTGGGCGCCGGTCGTCTGCCGGTCAAACGCGGCATCAACGTCGATGCGGACGACCAGCTGCGGGCGCAGATCATCCAGTCCCTGATGTGCTACGACGTGCTCGACCTCCAGGCATTCAGCGACCGCAATAACGTGGACTTCCGCAGCTGCTTCGCGGAGGAACTGCGACGGCTTGGTCCGCTCGAACAGGACGGCCTGATCAAGACCGGCGCTGGCAGTATTCGTGTTACATCAAAGGGTCGGTTGCTGCTGAGAAGCATAGCCATGGTGTTCGACCGTTACCTGGCGGCCGAACAGGACCCTGGTCGTTACTCCAAAGCGATCTGATTCAAGACGGGGCAAAAAAACGGCCCCCGGAGGGGCCGTCGTTTGTAACGTCGATGGTCGAACTGCGCTTACTGGTGTTCGTAAGTCACGCGCAGGTAACCGACCGTTCCCGGGATGTCGTGCGAAACACGGCTCATGCCGATGCTGCCGCAAGGAGAACACACCGGCGGATCCTCGTCCAGCACGTTGTTCAGACCCAGCGTCACAGTAACCGCATCGTCCGCGAACGATGGGTTGTAGCTGAAGCGCAGGTCGGTAAACACGGCTGAATCGAGATCGTTGCGCGTGGTCGAGTTAACGACAATGTACATGTCGTCGACCCAGCGGAACGTCAGCGCACCGCTCCAGCGTTCCCTGACCCAGTCGACCGTGGTCACCGCACGCCATTCGGGGAACGCGCGCTGGAAGGTCTCCTGCGTGTGCTCGCCGGTCCGGTCCGTGACGGTCTCGGAGCCGCCCGTCAAACCGGCCGTCTTTTCCAGGTACTCGTTCAGATAGGTCGCGTTCAACGTCAGTCCGAACTGGCCGATGCCAAACTCCGGCGTCAGGTAGTTCACCATCAGGTCGAAACCGGAGGCTTCGATGCCGCCAATGTTCTGCAGCTGATTGTTGATCAGCCCCAGTTGTCCCGAACTCGTGCGCGGAACCGAGTCGCAGAACACCGCACTGAGCGTGTTTACGCAGGCGTCTACGAGCTGGCCCGGTGGCACACCCTGGATCGCGTCGTCGATCTGGAGATCGTAGAAATCGAGTGACATGGTGATACCGGAGGTCCACTCGGCACCATCCGCCCAACTCGGGCTCCAGACCACGCCGGCTGTCCAGTTGTCGGACGTCTCCGGACTCAGTTCCGGGTTGCCCGCCGAAACCGCGGACTGTTGCGGGTTCACCTGAGCGAGGCCTACAGGAACGCCCAGTGTGGCGCAATTCGCCTGTATGGTCGCCGACTGCGGCGTATCGCGCCCGCCGTTGGCGGAACCTACAATGCCGGTGTAGTCGGCGCAGGGATCGAGGAAGGTGAAGTCCTCGCGCGCGGCGCCGCCGAACAGCTCCCCGATACCCGGTGCCCGTATGCCGGTCGAGAAGGAAGCACGGAGCGACAGTTCCTCGATCGGCCGCCACAGGCCACTGACCTTGTAAGTAGCCTCGGAACCTGAGGTGCTGTAGTCCGAATTGCGTGCAGCAAGATTCACTTCGAGGTAGTCGACCAGCGCTCTTCCGGAAATCAGCGGCAGGCTCACTTCCGCGTAATACTCGGTTACGTCGAACCCACCGGCGGTCGCTCCGGCCGGAATTCCGGCCGTCTCGCCGCGTTCCGCGATCGGGTCAGGCCGGTAGTCGCCGCTGTGATCGCGATACTCGATGCCTGCTGCAAAGCCCATCTCGCCGCCCGGCAGTGACAGGACATCACCTGTGATGTTGAACGCGAAATCCTTGAGCGTTTGTGTGCTGTAGTCCCGCTGGGTATATCCCACGAAATCGAGCATTTCCTCAGTAATGGAGCCCGTGCCATCTGGACCCATACCGCCGAAGAAATTGAAGGGCACGCAGTTTGGTGTAGCGGCACAGACAGCGGGATCGCCCATAGCTACCTGCAGCTTGGCGGCGTTATGCGAGTTCTCCTTTTCCTGGAAACCGCGGTTGTCGCCGTAACCTGCCGACAGGTCCCAGTACATGGTACGGCTGCCGGCGCCGAATTCACCCATGAGACCCGCACTCAACATCAGTGCGTCGACTTCCTGGAAGAACAGGCGCGGGCCGGATTCCAGCGGGCGGCGCCCGAAGAACTCCAGGTTGCCGTTGGCTACCGACAGGTCCACACCGAAAGGGTTGAAGGGGTTCAACGCCGACACGACGAAATTGTCGTTGATCCGGTTGCCGCAACCGTTGCCGAGAC
>JAKEGN010000298.1 GCA_022615525.1 Woeseiaceae bacterium | reverse complement strand
CGGCATGCCGACTGCGGCTAACCGCGAGATTCTGCAGGCCGTGACTCTGGAGCGGTCAGCACTCGACAGCCAGGCACGGGAACAGTCGCTGTATTTCGCCGCCGAGGATGCGAGGCTGCGGCAACTCGTGCAAGACATGGCGGCACGCCTGTCGATATTGCAGCAGCAGGTGCAGCTCACGCGGCAGAAGTACAACATACTGCAACGCGACCTCGAGCATGCGCGTGTCATTCAATCCAAAGGACACCTGTCGAGGCGCGATCTCGACGCGCTGGAAATAGCGGCGCTCGAAGCCGAACTGCAATGGCAGAACGCATCCTTGCAGCTTGCGGCCCTCAATGCAGAACGGCAGGACGCGTCAGCACGGCTCGAACAGCTGGCCAGTCTGCGGGCTGCACGACTCGCTGAGATCGCCGAAGCATCGAGCCGGCTGGCACAGCGCGAAACTACCGTTCGGGCGAGTGTCTCGCAGACCGTGGTTGCGCCCGTGGATGGCCGGGTCAGCGCACTGCACATCAGCGAGGGCCAGACGGTGCTTGCTGACACACTGGCGCTAAGCCTTTTGCCCGCGACAGCACAATTCCATGCCGAGCTCCTGGTCCCTGCGCGCAGCGTCGGCATGCTGGACGAGGCCGCGCGCGTACAGCTGCGTTTCGACAGTTACCCTTTTGAAAAATACGGTGTCCATGGCGCGACGGTCGAGCGCATCGCGCGCTCGCTGCTGTTGCCGGGCGATGCCCGCCTGCCCGTGGCGATCGCCGAGCCGGTGTACCGAGTACGGGCCACACTCGATCGCCAGCATGTCGAAGTCGACGGCTCACGCCGTGCACTGACCGCCGGGACCACTCTCAAGGCCGACATACTCGTGAGCGAAAGAACCTTGCTCGAATGGATACTGGCCCCCGTGATCAGCGCGGGCCGCCGACTCTGACCGGGCGCTCGCCACTTGTCCGGCCTCGACCTGAATTTCTTTTCACGCTCGCGCGTGCCACTCGTACTGCAGGCGGAAGCAGCCGAATGCGGCCTGGCCTGCATCGCGATGGTTGCCGGCTACCACGGCCGGCACGTGACGCTCGCGGAACTGCGCCGGTTCCGGCCGGTGTCGCTGCGAGGTCTCGCGCTCACTGGCGTTATCGACGTCGCAGGCAGCCTGCAGTTGCAGTCACGCGCACTGCGCCTCGAGTGTGCGGAGCTTCGGCAGCTGCGGCTGCCTTGCATCCTGCACTGGCGCATGAACCATTTCGTGGTACTCGAACGAGTCACGGCTTCCGGCGTGCAGATCGCCGATCCTGCGATGGGCCGCGTGAAGCTCTCACACCGGCAATGCGCGACCCTTTTCACCGGCGTCGCCCTCGAGCTGCAACCATCACGGGAGTTCTCTCCTCGCCTGGCGCGCCCGCGCCTGAAACTCGCCGACCTGTTGCGCGGCCGTCGCGGCGTCATCGGCCCGCTGGCACATATCCTGACAGTCTCGCTGGCGATCCAGGTGTTCGCGCTGGCCATGCCCGCGTACCTGCAGCTCGCCATCGACCAGGTCGTCCCGGCACGCGATGGGCAACTGCTGGCATTGCTCGCACTCGCTTTCGCTGCCATCGCACTGTTGCACGCGATCACAACGGCGTTCCGCGCGTGGTGCATTTACTATTTCGGTACGCGGCTCAACTTCGGCTGGACCTCGGACCTCTTTCACTGGCTCATACGCCAGCCGCTGCGCTTCTTCGAGAGCCGCAGCATCGGCGATGTCCAGTCACGATTTGGTTCCCTGCAGCCGTTGCGCGAGCTTGTCGCGAGCCGCGCCATCGAGACTGTGGTCGACGGCCTGATGGCGTTGTCCACCGGGCTCGTCATCCTTCTTTACGGCAATGCGCTGGCGCTTGCCGTGTTCGTGAGCATCGCTCTGTATGCCGTGCTGCGCCTGGCGATGTTCCCCTTCATCAACCAGCATTCCCGGGAAGCACTGGTCGCCAATGCTGCCGCCGAAACCTTCCTGCTCGAATCCATCCGCGGTGCGGTAACGATCAAGAACCTCGGTCTCGAACGGTACCGCCTGACGCATTACAGCAACCGCATCGCCGAAGCATTCAACGCATCGGCACGGGTGCGCCGCCTGACAGTGATCGAGAAGTGCATCGAACTGGCGCTGTTCTCCCTGCAGGGCATCGTCGTGGTCTTCGTCGGCGTGAGCGGCATTTTGCAGTCGCAGCTGACGGTCGGCATGCTGGTGGCCTTTCTCGCCTTTTCGGGCCAGTTCTCGACACGTTGCGTCAGCCTGGTCCACGGCCTCCTCGAGTTCCGGCTGATCCGCATACATCTCGATCGCATTGCCGACATTGCAGAATCCGAGCCGGAGCCCGCGGACACCGGGCTTTCGCATGCGGGGAGGCGACGGCAGACTTCCCCCATCGCCGTCGACGTGCGCAAGCTGTGGTTTCGTTACTCCCCCGACGAACGCTGGATCCTGCGCAACCTCTCCTTCAGTGTCGCGCCCGGTGAGTGCGTGGGCCTTGCGGCACCGTCAGGCTACGGCAAGACCACGCTGTTGAAAGTGATGGTCGGCTTGCTCACCGCCGAGCGGGGCGAAACGCGCTTCGACTGCCTGCGGGTCGGCGCGGGCAACCTGCACGATTTGCGCCGGCATTTCGGCATCGTCATGCAACAGGAGCAATTGCTGTCCGGCACCCTGGCGCAGAATATCGCCGGTTTCGACGAGCTGCCGGATCCCGAGCGCATCGTCGAGGCGGCCACTCTCGCCTGCATCGACAGCGACATCCGTGCCTTGCCGATGGCTTACCTGACCCTGGTCAGCGATATGGGCGAGACGTTCTCCGGAGGACAGAAGCAGCGCATCCTGCTGGCGCGCGCTCTGTACCGCCGACCGCGCATACTGTTTCTCGATGAAGCGACCAGCAACGTCGACACGGCCGTCGAAAGCCGCATTGTGAGTGCACTGCGTGCGCTCAATATGACACGCGTCGTCATCGCCCACCGAAAAGAGACGCTCGCGATGTGTGACCGGGTGATCGATCTCGCGAGTGCCTGCGGCTACGCGGCTGACCGGTCTGGCAGCTCCGGTGCCTCATCGAACCGCGGCATGGGTATGCCGGCATCGCGGTGATAGTCGATCCATTCGGCCAGCGGATCTTTCGCACCTGACAGCACGATATCGGTAAACAGGGAGTAAGCAACGGGTGCGGTTGCGGCCAGCCCCGGCTCGAAAGCCGACGGCATATCGAGGTCACGCCGGTAGCGGCTCTCCTGGTTGGCGCAGGCCGCAAACAGGAACGGGCGATACCAGTCGTCCCGGCCCAGGGTCACGTCTCCCAGTTCCCTGCGCACCGCATCGAAGCTTCGCACGCACCAGGAACTTGCGGCATGTGCCCGACGCAGCAGCACGTCGACCGGCAAGCCGGGCTTGTCATTGCTGTTTTCATACAGCACCGCATGCAGTTCGCTGCTGAACCTGGCAACATCGTCCAGGCGCTGCATCAGGGCTCCGGTGATTCCCGGCAGGCCGCGCAGGCCGGACGCATCGGGTTCGGGCGCTGGCGGAACGAGCAATACCTGCAGGAGAGCATGCCGGAGCATCGCCTCGGCGATTTTCTGCCGCAGGCCGGAGACGGGGGAAGTCGCATTGAATGCTTCGTGCAACTCGAGATAGAGCTGGCGCGCCAGTCGCTGTCTTGCCGTTTCATCGAGGTGCAACTTTTCCGGCAATAGGTGAAACACCAGCGCGGACGTTTCCACCGCTGCAAGGAACGCCGGGTTGCGGCGCGCCGAGGCGACCGCCGTATCCGAGCCGAACACCTTGCCTAACCACTTGAGCATTCAGGATCCTTGCATGGTGGTCCGAATGAAGGAGGGGCCATGGAGACCCCTTTTTATTATGTTGGTGGTGATGGGTGGAATTGAACCACCGACCTGCGGGTTATGAGTCCGCCGCTCTGACCATCTGAGCTACATCACCTTATATTAAGTAGGTTCCGCAGGGGCCGCCGATTGTCCGTTGGCGATTCCTGCGAGTCAACCTGCCAGGCTGTTGATTCTACACGTTAAAGCGGAAATGCATGACATCGCCTTCCTGCACGATGTAATCCTTGCCCTCGAGCCGCAGCCGCCCGGCCTCCTTTGCTCCCTGCTCACCTCGCCCAGCGACGAAGTCATCGTAGGAAATCACTTCGGCCCGAATGAAGCCCTTCTCGAAATCAGTGTGGATTTCCGCCGCCGCCCGCGGCGCGGTCGCACCGACCGGTGTGGTCCAGGCGCGCACTTCCTTCGGACCGGCGGTGAAGTAGGTTTGCAGGCCGAGCAGTTTGTAACCGTTGCGAATCACGCGGTTCAAGCCCGGCTCTGACAGCCCGAGATCGGCCAGGAAATCGGCGCGATCTGCTTCGTCGAGCAGCGCGATCTCCGCCTCGATGGCCGCACACACCGGCACCACGATGGACCCTTCCTTCGCCGCCAGCGTGTTCACCGCATCGAGGTGCGGATTGTTGTCGAAACCGTGTTCGTCGACGTTGGCAATGTACATCACGGGCTTTGCCGTCAGCAGTTGCAGGTCTCGCAGGGCCAGCCTGTCATTTTCGTCGAGCGGCATGGCGCGCACCGGCATGCCCTGGCCGAGTTGCGCCTTGACCTTCCGAAGCAGGTCACGCCAGGCAATCGCCGCCTTCTCGTTTGCCTTGGCGTTGCGCTCCGCTTTTTGCAGTTGCTTGTCGATGCCCTCGAGATCCGCGAGCGCAAGCTCGGTGTCGATGGTCTCGATGTCGCCGACCGGATCGACCTTGCCGGCGACATGGATCACGTCGTCATTCTCGAAGCAGCGAACGACGTGCGCGATCGCATTGGTTTCGCGTATGTTGGCGAGAAACTGGTTGCCGAGTCCCTCGCCCTTCGACGCCCCGGCGACCAGCCCGGCGATGTCGACGAATTCCATCGTGGTCGGGATGACCTTCTGCGGCTTGACGATCCCGGCAAGCACTTTGAGCCGCGGGTCCGGCACCGGCACCACGCCCACGTTCGGTTCGATGGTGCAGAACGGGTAGTTCTCCGCCGGGATTTCCGCTGCGGTCAGCGCATTGAAGAGCGTGGACTTGCCGACGTTGGGCAGGCCAACGATGCCGCACTTGATGGCCATGGGCAGCTAGCCCTCGTCCGGCATTTTGGTGTGCAGTGCTTTCATTGCCGCGTTCAGCCCACTTTCGACCAGCATGGGCATGACCGCAATGGCTTCCTCGATATTCCGCCGCACTGCAATTTCCACGTCCCGCGTTGCGGCTTGCAGCACATGACCGGTTACCTTGTCCTTGTCACCGGGATGCCCCACACCGAGGCGCAGCCGCATGAAGTCGGCGCCACAATGACCGATGACATCGCGGACGCCGTTATGCCCGCCGTGACCGCCGCCCTTTTTCAGGCGCACGGTGCCGGGTGGCAAATCGATCTCGTCGTGGGCAACGAGCAAGGTATCGGTCGAGAGCCGGTAGTAGTCGAGCACGCTGCGCACGGGGCCGCCGCTTAAGTTCATGAAGCTCTGCGGCTTCATCAGCCAGACTTCCTCACCGGAAATCCTGGCTCGGCAGATCTCCGCATCGAAGCGTTTCTCGGGGCGAAAACGGGCATCCAGTTTTTTCGCGAGCGCGTCGACGAACCAGAACCCTGCGTTGTGCAGGGTCTGTTCGTAACGTGGCTCGGGATTCCCGAGCCCGGCGATGATGGACAGGTGGCCACTCATGTTGGACGGCAGACGATGTCTTGAACCCGTCGGCTCTTCGCGGACAAAAAGGCCGCCGAAAGGCGGCCTCTTGCAGCGAAGCGCGACGTGCTACTTGCCCTCGTCTGGCTTGCTTTCGGTCTCGGCCGCCGGAACCGCGCCTTCGACCGGCACGGCCTCCGCCGCGACTGCCACCGGTTCCTCGATGACCTGTTCCTTGATGACATGGACGGAAACGATCGGCTGATCGTGTTCCTCACCATGCGTGAGCTCGATGATCTCGACGCCAGGCGGTACCTTGATATCCGACAGGTACAGCATGTCGTCGATGTCGAGGCCGGAGACGTCCACCTCGAAGTACTCGGGCAGGTCCCTTGGCAGGCAGGAGACTTCGACGTCGGTCATCAAGTGGGCCACCTTGCCGCCGCCGGTCTTGACGCCGATCGCAATGTCCTCGCCGATGAAATGCAACGGCACGTTCATGCGGATCTT
>JAKEGN010000297.1 GCA_022615525.1 Woeseiaceae bacterium | reverse complement strand
GTCCGCTTAATTCCCACAAACGAGCAGCCCGGTGACTGTCCTCTCAGCAGGCTGACGCGACGTGCCAACGAGTCGGAACCGCTCGCTACGTATGGGCGCGGCTGGCGCGGGGAGGTCCTCGACGGGAATTAAGCGGACCGCAGGGAGCCATCCCGTCGAGGACCTCGCCGGATCAGCCGCGCTTGCTCCTGTGACGGACCTTTGCTGATTGCTGGCACAGCAGTGAATCGGCACCTTTTCTTCAGGCGGCGTTCTCGCTCTGGATGACCGCGAACAACTGCGTATCCACGTTACCGCCGCTCAGGACGACGACCGTCGTCCTGTCCTTCGTCGTGATCCTGCCGGAGAGCACCGCGGCAAGCGCCACGGCCCCACCCGGCTCGACCACCAGTTTCAGGTGACGGAAAGCGAATCGCATCGCCGCTTTCACGTCGTCGTCGCTTACCACCAGCCCGGCGCCTGCAAGTTTCTGCAGGTAGGAAAACGTCAGTTCGCCCGGGGTTTCGGTCTGCAACGCATCGCAGATCGAGCGCGCCGACGGGTCGTTGCGCTCGCGCTTGCCGCTCAGCAACGAACGTGCCGTGTCATCGAATCCTGCCGGCTCGACGGTGTGCACCGCCGTACCCGGCGAACGCGCTTTGATGGCGATGGCCGATCCGGAGCTCAAGCCCCCGCCGCCGCAACAGATCAGCACCTGGTCGGGGGCAATGCCCCGCTCCACGCACTGGTCGATGAGTTCGAGGCCTACCGTGCCCTGCCCGGCCACGATGTGCGGATGATCGTAGGACGGCACCAGTTCACTGCCCTGCTTCGCCGCAATTGCGCGCGCGATGTCTTCCCGGCTGCCCGTGTAGCGGTCGTACAGTACCGGCTCGCCGCCGAGTCGCCGCGTATTCTCGATCTTGGCCGCCGGGGCGTCCCGAGGCATGACGATCTTGGTCGCGATGCCGAGCATCGAACCCGCCGCCGCCACACCCTGGGCGTGATTGCCGGACGACCAGGCCACCACTCCCTTGCTCTTTTTCGCCGGGGTCAGGCGGCTCATCAGGTTGTAGGCGCCGCGAATTTTGAACGAACCGGTGACCTGCAATGATTCCGGCTTCAAGAAGACGCGGCCTCCGGCCAGGTCATCAAGTACCGACGAATAGATCAGTGGTGTGCGAACCGCGATGCCCTCGAGGCGTTCTGCTGCCGATTCGATATCGGCAACCGTCACGGTCATGTCCCGGATGTTACTCAAAGGTCTGCCACGAGCCGGTCGACCTTGGCTGCGCAGATGAAATCGTTGTCTGACAAGCCGTCGATGGCAGTGGTGCGCCAGGACACCCGGCAGGTACGGTACCCGACCAGCATTTCGGGGTGATGGCCCTCGACGGTGGCAATCCAGGCAACGGCGTTGACGAACGCGATGTTGCGGCTGAACGAGGGAAACTCGAACTCGCGCATGATGGTATTGCCGTCGCCGACGCGCAGCCAGGCGGGATCGATTTGCGCAAGATGCTCACGTACCTTGTCCGCGTCCAGGGGTTTGACACCGCCCTCGCAAGGCTTGCATTTCCGTCCTGCCAGATCGCCCACAGGTTTCAACCTCGATACCACGCAGTCTCTCATTGTAGAGACTATCCCCCGGATACGCATGCCACCGCCAGCCGCCATACGGAAAAAAATGCCGGCCCTTGCGGGCCGGCAAACCGGGCCGGGAGACGCGGCCCTGCCAGGGAACTCAAAGACCCTCAGTCGGGATTGGACGCAAACGATGCGTTGTCCTCGACATACAGCGTGAGGCTGACCCGCCGGTCGAGGGCATAGCTGTCGATGCTGCTGTCTATGGCCGGCGATTCGCCGTGCGCCGCCACTTTGATGCGCGACGGGGTCACGCCCGCGGCGGTCAATACGCTGCGCACGTGGTCTGCACGGCGTATCGAGAGGTCCTGGTTGTATGCGGCATCGCCTCGCTCATCGGCAAATCCGTCGAGCTGTATGTAGACGTCTGGCATGCCCGCGAGCGTCGTCGCAAGCTGGGTCAGGCGGCCGGATGTCGTGTCGGCGAGCTCATGCTCGTCGGTACGAAACAGCAGGTCCATTTCGATGCCGGTCTGCAGCAGGCTGAGCAGTTCCGGCCTGGCCAGTGAGCGAAGCCGTGTGAGTTCCTCTTCAGTTTTGAGGCGCTCATCCCCTATGCGGTGCATCTCGACCTCTAGTCCGGCGACGCGGGATTCGGCGTCATCCAGGGAGCCGGTGAGTTCCGCGACTGCCTGCTTTTTCTTGCTGAAGTTGTCACCGAGCCAGCCTCCGGCCGCGGCTCCGACGATGAAACCGACCGGGCCGCCTGCTAAAGCGCCGACCGTGCCGCCGATGCCGACGCCGGCGGCCTCTTCCCTGCTGCTGCGTGTTTCTGCCGATGCCGGTCCGGCGGCAAGCACTGCAAGCACCGCCAGCGCCACCAAACCCTTGGCGTTGTTCCAGTTAACCATTTGTTTTCCCTCCGTTGTCGCAAACCACAGGATGTGGCCGCTGTCGGAGTCGATTACAGCGCCGGCCGGGGTTGCGGCAGGGGCGAAGGTATGGCGGGGTGCCGATCAATTATGGCGAACTGTGGCTCAGGTCGTGCCGGATGCTTTGCCGGATGACGCTGCGCGCGGCGGGACCCGCGAGATGCTTGCTCAGTGATCGCGTTCCGTCAGTGCAACGAACGTGCCGCCGTTTCTTTCACACAGCACCCGCATCAGCCCGGCGAAGCGTATCGAGCTGGTAGGAATGGAGCCGCCATCGAAAGAATAGGGAAATCCCACGGCGTGGATACGCACACGCCGGTTTCCTTGATCATCTTCCAGATTGATGCCATCGATGCCTCGGACCACGGTTTCCATGGAGCTGCCCTGGAATTCGTCGCCGAGTACGTAGACGCTGATCTTCTTGTCCGGCGCCCAGAAAGTCTTGATGGCGTAGATGATGCCATCGGAGGGGTCGCTGTCGCTGAACGGCGCCCACTGGCGGAAGTTGTTCTTGATCGATTGCCGCACCTGCGGTGTGTCGTCGATCCAGACGCCACCATACTGCTGGAACATGAAACGGCCGTTGTCGTTCATGATCTGCAGTCCCTTTACCCTGGGGTACACGTCGAGGACTTCGCCGAGCTTCTGCTCGACCCAGCTCCATTTCGACTGCATGCTGCCCGAGGTATCGATGACGAAAATCACGTATTCGCTGTCGACCGGAATTCCACCGATGGCCTCGTCCGGCGCGCGATTGTAGACCTGCAATCGCTCCATCTCCTCGGTCAGGCGCTGGCGCGCACTGCGCAATTCGCCCTCGTCGACATCCATGAGCGGGTTGTCCTCCTGCAGCAGGTCGTATTGCCCCTGCACGATTTCGAGTTCTTTCTTGAGCTGGGCGAGCGTCATCTTGGTTTCCGAAGTCTCGAGTTGCACTGCCGACAGCGCGCGCGTTACGACCGTGGTCTCGCCGCGCAGCTCGAACAACTCCTCCTGCAGCTTGGCGATCAGCTGCTGCAGGTCGTCCTCGGTCTTCTCCATGATGACCGGCTCGTAGATTTTGCTCAGCACCAGCAGCAGGATGATCGCGCCGAAACCGCAGCAGATGCAGTCAAGAAAAGAGAGGCTGAACACCTCGACATCGCGGCGCCGCTGCCTCATGGCCAGTCCTTGCTTATGCTCATGAACGAGCCGCCGGTGCGATACGCCAGCAGCCAGTAGGCGATTGCCGCGCTGTAGTCGCCTTCCATTGGATACAAGAGAATATTCACCGGGATGCCGGACGGTATTCCCGCTTCGGCTTCATAGTGGTATTTCAGCCGCTGCTGGCCGGTCACCATTCCCGCCTCCGTATCCGGTGCGTTCATCGTCGGCAGGCTGTCGATCAGCACGATGACGTTGTCCGGAGGCGGGCTCAGTTTGTTGATGATGTCGAAGGCATCGCGGGTATTCGTGCCGTTCTGCGGAATGGTCCGGCGCAGGATGCGAATCGCCTCGTCCAGTTGCTTGCCGTCGCCGACCTCGAGCCAGACACCCTCGCTGCCTTTCAGCACCGGCTTCGGCTCGTTGTTGAAAGTGTAGATCTGGAACTTGCTCTCCGGCCGGAACTGCGATGTCAGCCAGTCGACGCTCGCCACTGCCTGCCGCCACTTCAGCGAGCGCAGTTTCACGGCGTCGGACATGTTGCGGCGGCGCAGTATATTGACGATCTTGCGATCGAGCATGCTCGCTGAATTATCGACCAGTACCAGGATTCTCTCGCCACCGACCTTGAGGCCCGTGAGGTACTGGCGATCGCCGTCGCCGGTAAAGCGGCGCACGTTGCTGCCGTCCGTCTTGCGTTGCGCCTCGATGGCCAACAGGCGCTTTTTCTCTTCCTCCAGCCGTTCGATGTCCGATTGCAGTTTTTCCACGCTTTCGATCTTTGCCAACGTGGTCTTGTCGAGCTTCTCCAGTTCCTTCTTCAGTTTTTCGATGAGGGCGATGATCTGTGCAATCTGGTCTTCTGCCCGGATTTTCTCGTCCTTGAGCCGTGCCATCGAATTCTTTGCCAGCACCATGTTCTTGCGCTGCTCGAGTATTTCGATCTCGAGCTTGGTCGTCTCACCTTTCAGGTCGTCTGGCGGCGCATCGGACTCGTGCGCGGTTTGTGAATTGATGATCATGAAAAAGAGTATGACCGCGCCGAAGCCGCAGCTCATGCAGTCGAGGAACGACATGCTGAAGACTTCCATTCCGCGGCGTTTTCTAGCCATTGCTCTCGTCCGTCGTGATCATCAGGAACTCGAATCCGGGGGAACCTATCCGCACCGCATCACCGGCCTGTAAAACGGCGGAACTGCTGATCCGGTGACCATTGAGAAACGTTCCATAGCGGCTGTGGTCCTGCAGCAATACCTGGCCGTCCTGCTGTACCAGGGAGCAGTGGAGCCTCGATACGCCCGGCATGTCCGAGTCCACCACCACTGCGCGGCCATCGCCTGCTTCCTGAGACCCTATATTGAGTGGAGAATTCCCGATCGAATAGGCGGTATGC
>JAKEGN010000296.1 GCA_022615525.1 Woeseiaceae bacterium | reverse complement strand
GTAGCGGAATCCACCGGCGAATGCACGGTCTGGTCCTCGATGAAATCGCCGAGGTGCGAATCTTCGTCGTCGCCGATCGGGGTTTCCATCGAGATCGGTTCTTTCGCAATCTTCAGGACCTTCCGTACCTTGTCTTCCGGCATTTCCATGCGCTCGGCCAGTTCGTCCGGCAGCGGCTCGCGCCCCATTTCCTGCAGCATCTGCCGCGAGATGCGATTCAGCTTGTTGATCGTTTCGATCATATGTACCGGTATACGAATCGTACGGGCCTGGTCGGCGATCGAGCGGGTGATGGCCTGCCGGATCCACCAGGTCGCGTAAGTCGAGAACTTGTAACCGCGACGGTATTCGAACTTGTCGACGGCCTTCATCAGGCCGATGTTGCCTTCCTGAATCAGGTCGAGGAACTGGAGTCCCCGATTGGTGTATTTCTTGGCGATCGAAATGACGAGCCGGAGGTTGGCCTCGACCATCTCCTTCTTCGCCCGGCGCGCTTTCGCTTCGCCAATCGACATATGGCGATTGATCTCCTTGATCTCGGCAATCTTGAGATTGGTCAGCGTCTCCACGGCCAGCAGTTTCCGCTGCGCCCGCAGCACGTCATCCTTCAGCTTGGCAAGCAACGACGAATGCTTTCGCTTCGCACGAATATGCTTGTCGATCCAGGTCAGGTCGGTTTCGCACTTCGGAAAACTTGCCAGGAAGTCCTTTCGAGGCATGCCCGCATCGCGGACACAGATCTGCATGACCTGCCTTTCCTGGGCGCGAATGACGGCGATCGAGTCGCGCAGATTTCGCACCAGCACATCGAACAGTTTGGGCGCGAGTTTCAGCTCCATTACCTGGTCGGCCAGTTCCTTTTGTACCTTGACCGTCTTGCTGTTCTTGACGCCGTACTTCTCCAGTGCCGTCAGGGACTTGCCGAACAGCTTGCTGATGGCTTTCATGCGCGCCTTGACCTCTTCCGGGTCAGGGCCGGTGTCGACGATTTCTTCTTCGTCATCGACCACGTTTTCACCGTCCGCCTTCGACACCGGAGATTTGATCTCGTCCGGTGCGTTCGGATCGATGAAACCGACCACGAAGTCCTGCATGCGTGTCTCGCCCGCAGCGACGGCTTCACTCACTTCCAGCAGCTTCTCCACGGTCGGCGGGAAGTGCGCCATGTGGTACTTGACCTGGTTCAGTCCGTCTTCGATGCGCTTGGCAATTTCGATTTCGCCCTGGCGGGTCAGCAATTCAACGGTGCCCATCTCGCGCATGTACATGCGGACCGGGTCGGTCGTGCGCCCGAACTCCGCATCCACGCTGGCGAGTGCGGCCTCGGCTTCTTCTGCCGCGTCCTCGTCGTCGCTGGAAACTTCTGCGTCCGACAGCAGCAACGACTCGGCATCCGGTGCCTTTTCGTGCACGGTGATGCCCATATCGTTAATCATGTTCACGATATCTTCGATCTGTTCCGGGTCGACGATACCGCTCGGCAGATGGTCATTGACTTCCGTGTACGTGAGGTAGCCTTGCTCCTTGCCACGGGCAATCAATTCCTTAAGCTGCTTGGCTTGTTTGTTTCCCTTGAATACCGCGCGCTTGTCACTCAAGACGGATGAACCTCTACGCTAAAAATGCAAACCGGCGATGGTACCCGTTTGACCGGGCCCGTTCCATAACTATCCCGACACGCCACCACTCCTGCCGAGCTGCCTCAGCTCGCTGCGCTCGGCTTCAGAGAGGGGTGTAACCTTTTGTTTTTCAATAAGAAAATCGATGCGCTGGCGCGCTCCCGAGGCGATCACCTGGTGCATGCATTCCGCAAGTTCCGCGGCCGGGTCGAAATCCTCGTGTTCCGGCAGCTCGACAGCCGCCAGTTTACCGAGATGCTGGCCTTTCTCATGGTTCCGCCACCGCTCCAGCAGGCCAGCCGTCGTGATATCGGGGTCTGCCTGCACGGTTTCAATGAGGCTCTTCAGCAACGCAGCGCCGGGGCGGGACACTTTGTCCAGGGCGGCAGGGTCGAGGTCCAGGGCCGCGCCCGGATTATGCAAAACCAGCGTTATGGCGCGTCGGATCAGTGACGGGGTGCCGGCGACCATGCGGCCGGGGCGGCGCAGGGCCGTACCGCTTTCCCGGACCCGGGCTGGCTCTGCCGTTCGGGCGGACATCAGTGTGTCCAGCTTGTCGACGGACAAGCCGACCTTTTCGGCAAGCAGGCCGGTCATCAGCTCGCGGAACACGCCCTGCGGGATGCGGCTGATCAACGGCCTTGCAAGCTCGGCGAGTCTCGCGCGGCCGTCGATCGACGTCATGTCCACCTGGCTTGCGAGCTCCTCGATCAGGAAATCGGACAAAGGCATGCCTGCCTCAAGCGCTTTCTCGAAGGCGCCGGCACCTTGTGCCTGCACGAAGGAGTCCGGATCCTGCCCTTCCGGCAGGAACACGAAGCGGATCTGCCGGCCCTCGCGCACCTGTGGCAAGGCGGTTTCGAGTGCCTTCCAGGCGGCTGCCCTGCCGGCCCGGTCGCCATCGAACGCAAAGTACACATCGTCGCAGAGCCGGAACAGCGCATTCAGGTGATCCACTGTGGTTGCCGTACCGAGGGTCGCGACGGCAAAGTCGATGCCATGTCGCGCCAGGCCAACGACGTCCATATACCCCTCGACAACTACCAGCTGCCGGATATGCCTCAGCGCCTGCCGCGCTTCGTAAAGGCCGTAAAGTTCCCGGCCTTTGTGGAACAAGACCGTTTCTGGCGAGTTCAGGTACTTCGGCTCGTCCTTGCCCAGGACACGGCCGCCGAAACCGATCGTCCTGCCGCGCGAATCGCGAATGGGAAACATGATGCGATCGCGGAACCGATCGTAGTGCTGGCCATTGTCCTTGCGAATGATGAGACCGGTTGCCAGCAGCCTCTCGATGGCCTCGTTCGATGTGCCAAAACGGTCGAGCAGATGGCTCCAGCCCGCCGGCGCATAGCCGATGCCGTAACGCTTCGCCGTCGCCCCGTCGACGCCTCGATTCTTCAGGTATTCCACGGCGCCCGGGTCGTCCTTCAGTTGGGCCTGATAATGGCGTTCGACCTGCTGCATCAGTTCGAACAGTTCATCATAGCGGCGTACCGGACGCTGACTTTCTTCGCGCGGCACTTCCATGCCCATCGTATGCGCCAGGCTCTCGACCGCTTCGACGAAACTCATGTGTTCGTATTCCATGAGGAATCCGAGCGTGGTGCCATGTGCGCCACAGCCGAAGCAATGATAGAAACCCTTGGTCGGACTGACGGTGAAGGACGGCGTCTTCTCATTGTGGAACGGGCAGGGCGACTTGAACTCGCGACCGGCTTTCTTCAAAGGTATGCGCTGCCCGATCACCTCGACGATGTCGGCTCGGGCAATCAGGTCATCGACAAATTGCTGTGGAATCAAGCCGCTCATGAGCTTTCCAACGGGCACTCCACGGACACGGGGTTCTCGGCGTCCCTCTATACTTATACGTCAGCGTCCGGTCCTGCACTGAAGGATAGCGGAACTGCGTGCCACCGCCAGCCGCAAATCGGGGCTTAGCCGCCCGACAATCGGGCCTTGACCCTGGCGCCAACCTGGCCCATGTCGGCCCTGCCCAATGCCCGCGCCTTGACCAGGTTCATGACCTTGCCCATGTCGCGGATCGATGTGGCGCCGCTCTCGCCGATCGCCTTGTCGATCAGGGCGTCCACTTCGGCATCGCCGAGCTGCTCCGGCAAGTATTGCTCGAGTACGGCAATCTCGGCTGTCTCGATTGCCACGAGGTCATCGCGGCCGCCGGCACGGAACTGACTGATGGAATCGCGACGTTGCTTCACCATCTTGTTGATTACCGACAAAACGGCTGCGTCGTCCATGTCCTTGCGTTCATCGACTTCGACCTGCTTGATCGCAGCCAATAACAGACGAATGGCTTTCAGCCGATCTTTTTCGCCGGCTTTCATGGCAGCTTTCATGTCGTCCTGGATGCGGCTTTTCAGGGTCATAACGCTACAAAGCCATTGCAGGCTAATTGCTTCGGAGTTTGCGTATCGCCGGGTAGGGACTTGCCCGGCAGCTTACTAGAACAGGCGCGTGCGCCGTGCCGTCTCGCGTGATGTGCGTTTCAGATGACGCTTCACGGCCGCTGCCTTCTTGCGCTTTCTTTCCTGGGTCGGCTTCTCGTAGAACTCGCGACGACGCAGCTCGGTCAGTACTCCGGCCTTCTCGCAGGCGCGTTTAAACCGACGCAAGGCAGCATCGAAATACTCGTTTTCCTTAAGGCGAACACTCGGCATACGCAATCAATCTTGGTTTTGGCACGAAGAACCCCGGCGCAGGGCCGGGGGAAAGACCGCGCATACTATCGGGACTCGCCGGATTTTGCAAAGGTTGCGGCCGGCCCGGCGGCGGCCTGCCCGGGCCAGCCCCGGGGACGGCTTTCCCCCCTCCGGGAGAGCCTCAGGTATCATGCGCCGCCTATGCTGGTACTGGGACTGGAAACGAGCTGTGACGAGACCGGGGTGGCGCTGTTCGACACCCGCCGGGGCCTTGTCGCGCATGCCTTGCACAGCCAGGTACGGCTGCACGCCGCCTACGGCGGCGTAGTGCCCGAAATCGCCTCGAGAGACCACGTCAGGTGCCTGTTGCCCCTGGTCCGGAAAGTGCTTTCCGAGGCGGAAACCGAGCGCGCGGACGCCATTGCCTACACCGCGGGCCCGGGGCTGGTCGGCGCCCTCATGGTGGGTGGCGGCCTTGCCAACGGCCTCGGCCTGGCCTGGCAATGCCCGGTAATCCCGGTGCACCACATGGAGGGTCACCTGCTGGCGCCGATGCTCGAGGACGATGCCCCGGAATTCCCGTTTCTTGCCCTGCTGGTGTCCGGAGGCCACACCATGCTGGTGCTGGCCAAAGCCCTCGGTGATTACGAGGTGCTCGGTACGACCCTGGACGATGCGGTGGGCGAGGCTTTCGACAAGTGCGCCAAACT
>JAKEGN010000295.1 GCA_022615525.1 Woeseiaceae bacterium | reverse complement strand
GCGCTGACGTTGGCGCTGGCATCCGCAAGAAACGATGAGTCGATTCCCGCAGTCGCATTGATGATCAACGCTACCGTCGATCCGCTCGATTTCCGCCTGCCGGACGCTGACAGCAGCAGTGACTGGCAAATGACAACAGCCAGTACGGATGAGCTGCCTGTTCGACTGGCATCGCGCTGGTGGCCGGTGCCTGCGCGGTCAATATGCTGTGCCGTTCTCGAACGGCGGGCGGCACAAAGCGGCGGCTAATGCACCGGTTTCCGCTCCGGATTCGACAGGAAGCCTGGAATGAGACCCGGTTGCGGGTCGAAAGCCAGATCGAGTTCCTCGAGATCCGCGGCAGATTCCACTGTCATCGATGCGAAGTCGTACAAGCCGGTATCCAGCAGATGACTGCGCGTTACGCGCTGCATCGACTTGAAGATGCTCACGACGCGATTCGGCGACTGCTTTTCCCATTCCGCCAGCATGTTCTTGATTTGCACGCGTTGCAGGTTGGCTTGCGAACCGCAGAGATTGCAGGGAATGATCGGGTAGTTCCTGGCCCGCGCAAACCGTGCGATTTCCTTCTCGCGACAGTAAACGAGCGGACGGATGACGATATTCCTGCGATCGTCGCTGACCAGTTTCGGCGGCATGGTTTTCAGGCGCGAGCCGTGAAACATGTTGAGGAACAGCGTCTCGACGAGGTCGTCCATGTGGTGGCCGAGTGCGATCTTGCTCGCGCCGAGTTCGCCTGCCGTGCGATACAGGATGCCGCGCCGCAGCCGGGAGCAGAGTGAGCACATCGTCTTGCCCGGTTTGATCTTGTCCATGACGACGCTGTAGGTGTCCTCGGTGACGATCCGGTACTCGACGCCGAGTTGATCCAGGTATTGCGGCAACACGTGCTCGGGAAACCCCGGCTGCTTCTGGTCGAGGTTGACCGCGACCAGTTCGAAGCGCACCGGTGCGCTGCGCTGCAGGCCCAAGAGCATGTCCAGCAAGGTATAGGAATCCTTGCCGCCGGACAGGCAAACCATGATGCGATCGCCGTCCTCGATCATGTGATAGTCCGAGATCGCCTCGCCGGTCTTCCGGCGCAGCCGTTTCTGCAGCCTGTTCAGTTGATCGGTTTTCATGGGGCCGAATGGTACAGCGGCGTTCAAGCCAATAGCCAGCGCCAGATGCCCTCGGCCAGCCTTGGGTAGCACTTGATGGAATAAACGCCAGGATCGACGCCTCGGTGTTTACGCATTGACGAATCCACGAGCAAGACTGTCGACTATCTCGGCAGCAGGAATCGGGTGATTGTCAAGACCGTGATAGCGAGCAGCGTTACGACAGGGAGCGCAAGGTGCACCTTTTTGTTTGCACTAAAAAATCCCCACAGTGCTGCTCCGAGGATGATCGAGTGGCCAACGCGTCCGGTAAACCAAACGGGTTCGTCAGCAAGGATGCTTCCGTCGACTATCACAGCGAGTGCTGCAAAAAAATAAGCTCCGAAAAATAATCGACGTATCCGGAAGAAGTGCGTTTCCAGGCTGACTTCATTGCCATCGAGGCGCTGCGGCGTCACGAGAGAACACGCCAGGAAGAAAAGCGTTGGCGCGACCAGCATATAGGCGTACCTGAGCGACGACCACTCCACCTCGCGGAATTCCCAGGTTGCCCACCAGATAAGACAGATAAAGCAGAAAAGATTGAAGGCCCAAATCATATGCGGCAAGTACATTCGGATGGGTGTTGGCGATTGCGCTATGCGACTCACGCCCTCCAATAGCTGTCCCATTGCCATCGCATAGATTACCGACGTGAGTATCAGTATGTACTCGAACAGGTCCATTCTTTCCCCGGCTCAGGCAGGCTCCAAGGGTTGCTGCCGACTCTGTCTGGATTCGTTTTGCTCGTTGACCAACGGAAGGATGCTTGGGATCCATCGCCGCCGGTGCTTGATGATAGCTCGGCCATTCCAAGACAGCACGCTCATGGTCGCTCTGGGACACGCACGCTGCGCCTGTCCGTAGATCGTGCAACAATCCTCGATAGTGTCGGTCGCTCGCTCCCGACCACTGGCGGCCCATGCTGGCGCGGCTTTCGGCACAAAACACGGCGAAGTACTTGAAACAGGATGGTCGCGACCCAAAATAGGCCACTGGTTTCGACGTACTGACGGAGTCAACGAATGTTTAAGCGCATTGTCCTTTTTCTGGCCACCAACCTGGCTGTGCTGCTGGTGCTCAGCATCGTGCTGCGGCTGCTCGGTGTCGACCGGATTCTCGATGAGGCAGGCTCCGGCCTGAATTACGAGGCGCTCCTGATCATGTCTGCCGTCATCGGTTTCGGCGGCTCTTTCATTTCGCTGGCCCTGTCCAAGTGGATGGCCAAACGGGCAACCGGCGCCCGCGTCATCAAGAGCCCGGCGAACAGCACGGAATCCTGGCTGATCAACACCGTGCAGCGCCTGTCGCAGAATACCGGTATCGACATGCCGGAAGTGGCCGTATACGACGCCCCCGACATGAATGCATTTGCGACCGGTGCAAGGCGCAACAGCGCGCTTGTGGCGGTAAGCAGCGGTCTTCTCCGCGGCATGAAACAGGATGAAGTCGAAGCCGTACTCGCGCACGAGATCTCGCACGTCGCCAACGGCGACATGGTCACGCTGACCCTCGTCCAGGGCGTGGTCAATACCTTTGTCATTTTCCTCTCGCGCATCGTCGGCCACATCGTCGACCGCGTGGTGCTCAAGAATGACAGGGGCTACGGCATCGGCTATTTCCTGTCGGTCCTGGTTGCGCAGCTGTTCCTCGGTATCCTCGCCAGCATCATCGTCATGTGGGTGTCCCGGCATCGCGAATTTCGTGCGGACGCCGGATCGGCAACCCTGGTCGGCAAGCAGCCGATGATCAACGCACTGGCGAGGCTGGACCGGAGTCAACCGGCTGCGTTGCCGCAAGCGCTGCAGGCCTTCGGCATTTCAGGCAAGCGCTCCGGCAGCGGGCTTGCGCGCCTGTTCCTGAGTCATCCGCCCATTGCGGAGCGTATCGCTGCGCTGCAGGCGCTGTAACGAAAAACCCGGTGCCCTTGCAATAAGGGTTTTTACCTGCGGGCTGCAGGAATTGCGCATAGGTGCAACGCCTGCAGCCTGCTAGAATTCAGGCTCCAACCAGTAACGGCGGACAAGCCCGGAAACAAGCCGCGGCAAACTTGCGGAGAGCGCTGAATTGAGCAGGCCCGAAAAATTCCTGACGTCGAACCTGTTCACGCTCCCTGCCCTATTCGCGATTCTTTTGCTCACGGCCTGTGGCGGCCTGCCCCCGATCTCGACCAACGTCGACTATTGCTGCCAGTCACCAATGCCGGCCCTGAGAACCTTCAGGGTCGAGTTCGAAGATATGCCGGAATTCCTGAAGCCCATGCTGCGGGACGAGGCGGCCATCGTGCTGCACGACAAAGGTCTTGAATATACCGAGGGGGACGCCCATGCCGTGCTCAGGATGGCCTACGTGCACAACCTGATGCCGCCCGAGGCACCGGGACACGTCCAGGACGATTTCGCGGAACCTTTGTCGCCGGGCGGTGAGACGCGTTTCGTTGCGGAAGTGAAGATCGCATTGCGGGATGCCGTCACCGGCGAGCTCGTGTGGTCGGGTAACATGGTGCGCGCTCACTACGTGCAAATGGGCTCCTATATGCACGATGCGACGGCGCGATCCGCCATGCGCGAGGCTTTTGTGACATTGTTTGCGGACTACCCGTCCGAGATTACCGATTACCCTGTCGAGGAATGAGTAATGCGCTGGATCATTGTGGCCGATGAAGCGACAGCCGAAATCTACGAGCAGGACAAGAAGTACTCGCCTGTGCGGAAAACTTTCGAGTTGCACAATGACGTCGCGAGGAAAAAGATCGATGACGTCATTACCGACCATGGCGGCCGGAGTTTCGACAGCTTCGGCAAGGGCCGCCACACCATGGCGAAGGAGAAATCGGGGCCGAAGACCAAAGGATCGGTCGTTTTCGGCAAGCTGATAGCCGATCGGGTCATTGCAGCCTTGAACAGCGGCGAAATTGCGGAATTCGGGCTGATCGCTGCACCCAGATTCCTGGGCGTTTTGCGCAAGTCCCTCGGCGGAGCGCATGGCTCGAAACCCTGCCTCACGATCTCCAAGGAGATCGTCGGACAAGGGCCGGCAGTCATTGATCGGTTGCTGGCAGAGCTCTGACCCTTACCAGCTTCGGGCCGGCACTTCCGGCGGCCGCTCCGCGCAATGCATAGGCCGCAGGAACACCGCTACACTCGATACCGATGAAAATCCTCTGCGCGCCGGACAGCTACAAGGGTTGCCTGTCTGCCAGCCGGGTTGCGGCGGCGATGCAGGTCGGCATCGGTCGGATCCCGGCCACTGTCGCGAGCGGCTGCCCGATCGCCGACGGCGGCGAGGGAACCGCCGAGGTCCTGGCTGGCGCGACATCGGCCCTGCCGCAATCCGTTTCCGTTACCGGACCGCTCGGCGACCGGGTCGGTGCCTCATTTTTCCTGCAGGCCAACCAATCGCTGGCGCTCATGGACATGGCCTCGGCCGCAGGCCTTTCACTGGTCGATAGCGCGCAGCGCGATGTCATGCGATCGACCACCTACGGTGTCGGCGAGATGTTGCTGGCCGCCTGCGAATCGGGCGCAAGACAGATCATCATCGGTGTGGGCGGCAGCGCGAGTAACGACGGCGGTTGCGGCATGGCGCAAGCCATCGGCGTGCGCTTCATGGATGCAACAGGCGCGATCATTCCCGCACCGATGGGCGGGATCGACCTGCTGGCGGTCTCCAGCATCGACATGCGCGGCATCAACCCGGCCGTCCTGGATGTCGACATCATCGTGGCTTGCGATGTCGATAATGTCCTGACAGGCGATCGTGGTGCGGCAAGGACCTATGCTGCGCAGAAAGGGGCCGGCGCAACGGAAATCGGGCTGCTCGATCGCGGCCTGGCCAATCTCGCGGCCGCGATACGCAGGAATCTCGGTATCGACGTGGAGGTATCGCGGGCCGGAGCCGCCGGCGGCCTCGCTGCCGGCCTGCTCGCATTCACAGGCGCTTCCTTGCACAGCGGCATCGACATCGTCCTCGACGCCGTGCGCTTCGATGATCGCGTGAGTGACTTTGACCTGTGCCTGACCGGTGAGGGAAGGCTGGACGGCCAGTCGCTGTCCGGCAAGGCCTGC
>JAKEGN010000294.1 GCA_022615525.1 Woeseiaceae bacterium | reverse complement strand
CGTCCGCGGTCCTGGTTTGTGAGCCGATTGCGAAACTTTGTGGATGCGGCACGGGCCCGTCCGATGTCGCGCCGGACTCGTTCACGACAACCAAAGAGTCTCCGGCGATCACCAGCGCATTGCCGCTGCCCTTGTAAGCCGACGTCAGCATTCCCGTGTCGATCTCTATCACCCGTCCGTCGAGGCGTTGCAGCACCCGCCGTGTCACCGTTGGCGTGTGACCTATCACCACCCGGCGCGCGCCTATGGCGGCAAGCGCCCGGTCCAGCTTGTCATTTTCCGTCAACGGGCCGCAGGCGACATTGCCGCGATACCACAACGGGCCCTCGATGCCGTGTATCTCCGACTCGTTCAATGCGATGACGGTCGCGATCGCTGCCTGTACTTCAGCCGTCATTTCCGTGTTCGATTGCAAGGGCTTGAGCAACTCCGCGTGGTAGTTGAAGTTCTCGATCGGGCTCAGGATTCCCGCATCGTCCAGCACGGTGAGCGCCTGCAGGTACGATTGCAGCTCGGAGCGCAGGCGCGTGTTGACCCCGTCGAGACCGAGCTCCGCGATCAACGGAGAAAGGCCGCCGTGCACGAACGCTGTCCCGTCGATGACCAGTAGCAATGGCTTCTCCAGCAACCAACGTCCGTATTGACCATCCGGCCGGAAAGCGCGGCGGTGTGCGAAAAAACCCGGTGGCGCCTTGTTCTCGAAGTCGGCCCGCAGGGTCTCGTCATCGGTGGCCCCGGCATTGGCTGCGCGAAAATGCTCCAACCAGCGCGCGCGTTCGCCGGCATCTTCCTCGTCGGCAAATGCCGCGTATTCGCCACGCGCGACATAGCGCAGGTCGCCTACGAGATTCATGACTTCGTGATTTCCGAGCAGCAGGTGTACCGCTCCGCCACTCTGCGGTGCCTGCTGTTCGAGTTTCATTATCAGGTCCATGACCTTGCGGGAATCAGCGCCGCGATCGACCACGTCGCCGGTTATGACCAGGTGCGTGTTTCCTGCAACCCATGACTGTTCATCGTCGATTACGCCTGCGCTCTGCAATGTCCGCAACATGCCATCGTAAGCTCCGTGCACGTCGCCGATGGCAACCACGCGCTCGGCGCCGTCGATACTCCACGGTGCCGCCTGGGCGCAGCCGATCAATGCGAGCAGGATGGCGGCGACCAATGCACGACGACAACGAGCGACGACTGGGCAAAACGTGAATCTGGTTTCAGGCACTGCAGTCTCCGGCCGATCGGCAGTACCCATTCTAGACGACATGCTGCGGCATTGGCAGCGGCGCTGAGTGCCAAGGCCCTCGTGCTAGAATTCGGCCGCGCGATGGAGGCTCTCGCTCATGAAGTTCGGATTTCAATTCCCAGGTCTCATTGCATTGGCTGCCGCGATCGCTGTCGCCGCGGCGCCAACGTCGGCCGATGCCGCCGGGGAGGGCGCGAAGGCGCGGCCGCTCTTCGAAAACAACGACGTCCTGCGCGTACAAATAGAAGCGCCGTTCACAACCCTGATGCGCGATCGCGAAAGTGGCGAGTATGTCGATGGACTCTTCCATGTCACGACCGAGTCGGGGACCAAGGAGACGCTGGAGCTGAAGATCCGCGCGCGCGGCAACTATCGCCGCAGGGAAGAGAACTGCGAGTTTGCACCGCTGCGGCTCGATTTCCCGAGGAAGAAGGTTCGCGACACGCTGCTCGACGGGCAGGACAAACTGAAACTGGTCACCCATTGCGACGATTCCCGCCGCTCCTACGAGCAAAGCGTCTTGCTGGAATACCTGGCGTACCGCATCCTGAACGAGCTGACCGACCTGAGCTTCCGCGTGCGTTTGCTGCACATCGACTACATCAATACCGAGCTCGACAACAAGACTCGCACGAAGTACGGCATTCTGATCGAGGACGAGGAGGCGCTGTTTCGGCGTATCGACATGCAGTTCGCTGCCATCCCGTCGACGACTCCGGAACAGCTCGACCCGCAGCAAACGGCCCTGGTCGCTGTATTTGAGTACCTGATCGGCAATACCGATTTCTCACCCCTTCGTGGTGCCCGGGACGAGTTCTGTTGCCACAACGTAATCCTTGCGAGCAAGCCGGGCTCCAGGCTGATACCCATACCCTACGACTTCGACCTGTCCGGTCTCGTCGACGCGCCGTATGCCTCGCCGAATCCGAAGTACAGGATCAAGAAAGTGACACAGCGGCTGTACCTCGGCTATTGCATGCACAATGAACCGCTGCCCGTCGCAGTCAGCACCATGATGGAGAAGCGTCCGGCCATAGAGGCGCTGATCGAGGCCCAGGAAGGGCTGCTCGAAGGGTCGCGGAAGTCGGCATTGCGCTTTGTCGACAAGTTCTATGAGCGGCTGTCCGACGACGCCGGTATTGAGAAATACCTGGTCAGAGAATGCTTACAGGATCCGGAGGCGGCGGCTCGCCGTTGAACCAGTCCGCCACGATCTGCGCCGTCCTCGGGTGCATGAGATAGCCCACCGAACTGTGCGGATTCGACTTGCCGTAGCGCACGGACAGGTTATAGATCCGATGGTCGCGTATGCTGCTGACCTGGCGTTGCTTCAGCATGACCTTGAAATCGTCGGCCAGCGTGTTGTCATGGCACAGGTAGTCGTCTTCCGCGGAGATGTTGTACCAGGTCATGATATTGATGGGGAACCGCATCCGGCCCTTGCACTTCGCGCCGAGCAGGCGGCGGCGGACCATCGAGTCGCCGAGCGGAGACCCCATCGTCAGAAATGTGTCAATTTTCCTTTCCGCGTACCGGCCGGCGTATTCGGGATCGTGCGAGAGTTGCCACAGCACGTCGTAGGTGACGATCGAACCCGTGCCATGCGCAACCAGCAACAGGCGCTCCTCGCGATCCAGCGCTTCGATGATCGGCTGTCGAACCCGCGCGCGCAGCTTTGCCGCGAATTCGCCGTCGGCCTTCCAGTACTCGGCAAGATCGGGCGCAACTTTCGCGATCAATGCTTTGGACAGGCCGATGGAGCCGAGCAGCGGCGCCGCGACGTCGGCGGCGAATTCCGCCACGGCCGTCTTGCCCGGCAGGCGATCGTAACGGGTGACGCCGAAGTGCTTGGTCTTCACCAGTGATTTCAGTTTCAGCAGCGCGTTGCGCCGATCGCCCATATCCAGCGCTTCGTCGTAGTGCCTGCCTGTTGCCAGCAGAAACTCGTTGTTGTAGTCGCCGTAGTAACAAAGCACCTTGTCGAGGGTGTGGAAACGATCGAGAGCCTCGGGCCTGTCGCGAGCTATTGCAGCGGCCAGCGCCGCGACATTGAAGTCCATGAGCGACGTCGCGGAGGGCTTGAAGTCACGCCCGTGAACGTACAGCAGGCAGTTGCCCTTCACGTGCTGCATTTGCGGAACATCAGTCATCGCGACACCCCATCCTTCCACACCTCATAGACGGCCAGGCGTGCCTTCCCCTCCCCGCCTTCGTCTGCGAGCAGTAATTTACCACTGCTCGTCAACTCAATGCCCTCGGGTTGGCGGTGGCGGCCGGCGTCCGCGAGGAGGCGCGCCTCGATCAGCAGCCCGTCGGAATCCAGTTCGGCCAGCCCGCGCTCCCTTGCGGCAACGACCAGGAAATGACCATTGGCCCGATTCAGTACGAGGCCTGAGGGATGGAAGCCGTCGCCGCCCAATTGCCGGCGAATCCCGGCAACGGGTACTGCGATACTTCGGGTCGTTTTCTGCTCCCCGACAGACCATTCGAAGATACGCAGGTCCTCGGGATCGCCCTCGTCGCGCCGCTCCTTGCACACGAGGTAAAGCCGGTCATACCGTGTATTTTCCGCAAGGCCCTCGATTTCGCAAAGCGTCCCGAGACCGGTATCCGTCCGCGCCGCCTCGACGTGCTCGCCGTCGGCGCCCGCGGGTGCCGAATACAGGATACCGTCGCTCGTCGCCAGGTAAACCCTATCGTTCAGCCAGGCGATGCCCTCGAAGTCGCCGCGCAACGGTGGCTCCTCGAACGCGAAAGCCCGCACCAGTTTGCCGTCGACGTAGTTGAGTTCGTAAATGACTGCTTTTTCGTCCGCGACCGCCAGGAGGCGGCCATCGGGAGTGAGCGCCAGCCCGGAGATTTCCCTGAGCGCATCCGGAAGTCGCCATTGCTGCATGGCGGTGCCGGTCCCCGGCAACTGAGGTTGCCTCTCTGCCTCGTCAGCCGTCTCGCATCCACTGGCGAGCAGAAAGAGGGCTATTACAAGAATTCTCTTGAGGAGCATTCGAAAAAAGACTGCGGCCAGGAAGCTCTGATTAATTCGTCTTTGCGAGGAGCGAAGCGACGAAGCAATCTACGAAGCGCACTATACAAAGACCATGATTGCTTCGCTGCGCTCGCAATGACGGGACTTTCGAATTAATCAGAGCCACCCTAAAGATCTTCATCCATGCGGCTGCGCCGGGTCAGCATGGAGAAGAATGGGCCGGTCAGTACCTTGCCGTACTCCAGCTTCCAGATGATCAGGTTCGCATAGACAAAAGCCATCGAAATTACCGTCGCAACGCCGAGCGAACCGATGCCGCAGCCCAGGCCTATGCTGATTGCCGCGAATATATACATCGCGTGTGACGGCTCCTCCAGCGAAAAGCGAAATCTCACCGCAGCGACGATGCCCGCCAGGCTGAATGCGAGCGCCAGGCTGTTCAGCACGATCATGGAAATGCCGGTGACGATGATCGGCAATATGACGATGGTCTGCACGAAGGACTGATCGATTTCCTTGCTGCGGCTGGTGATGAAGTACACCCACGACACCGGCACGATGAGTATTGCTGCGCCGAGACTGGCCACCGCAAGGCGGACCGGCACATTGGCCGAGAACACCGTCTCCTCCAGCGTGGAGTAGACGGGTTCGAAACTCGACGTGTCGTGTTCGGCCAGGCTGCTGATGCCGCTCAATGGCAGGTAATCCAGGATCACCGGGAACCTAGCAATCAGTACCGCAGCGAGCCCGAGCCAGAATGCGTAGTAGAGGCTGATCAGCGTGACTGGAATCAGGAAACTTTCAGACTTTCTCATAGTGTCACCTGCGCGGGCCCCTTCCCGGAACGGCATTATAGCGGCATGCGAGTCGGTGCGGCGTCACAAATGCTAGGCTATGCCGCTACTTCGATCCGGAATGTAGTCTATGGCCCAATCGACCCAGTTGCTCGGCATCAGCAATGCCATCGTTGACGTGCTGGCACATGTCGACGATGCGTTCCTCGAAAAGATCGGGGCGCCCCGCGGATCGATGACACTGATCGACCGCATGCGGGCGCGGGAGATCTACGACATGATGGGTCCTGCCACCGAAAAATCCGGCGGATCCGTGGCCAACACGATCGCCGGCTTTGCCAACCTGGGAGGGCGCGCCGCCTACATCGGCCGGGTCAATGCAGATCAGCTCGGCGAGATCTTCGTGCACGACATGCGCTCGCTCGGCGTCGACGTCCGGATCCCGCCGGCCAGCGGGGGCTCACCGACGGCGCGCAGCCTCGTGCTGATCAGCGGCGACGGCCAGCGCACCATGCAAACCTACCTCGGCGCGTGCACGGAACTGAGCGCGAGCGACATCACGGCGAAGACCGTCGGCGCGCCCGACATCGTGCTGCTCGAAGGATATGTCTGGGATATCGCCGAAGGCCCGGCGCTGACGGCAAAGGCCATACAACTTGCGAAGAAATCCGGTGCGCGCATTGCATTGTCATTGTCGGATTCTTTCTGTGTCGAACGCCACCGGGAGCAGTTCCTGGAGGCCGTGAAGGAATCCGTCGATATCGTGTTTGCCGACGAGAACGAGATCATCGCACTGCTACAGGTTGGGGATTTTGCCGGCGTCCACGATGCACTAGGGGAATTCAGCAACCTGTTCGTCATGACACGCTCGGCCAAAGGTTCCGTGATCGTGCAGGGCAAAGAGACGATCGTGCAGGAAGCGATCCCGGTGCAGAAGGTGGTCGACACGACCGGTGCCGGCGACGCCTACACGGCGGGATTCCTGTACGGCCTGACCTCCGGCCGGCCGCTGGCGGAATGCGCGAAGCTCGGGACCTGGTGCGCGACCGGCGTCATCCAGCAGGTCGGTCCGCGTCTGGAAAAGAATGCGCTGGCGGGATACAGGTAATGGAAAAGTTGCCGGGAAAAATGCCGAAAAAAGGTGCCGGATTTATTTATCCGGACATGGTGCCGGATTCAATTTCCTTTGATAAATAAATCCGGCACCTTTTTTAATCCGGCACCTTTTT
>JAKEGN010000293.1 GCA_022615525.1 Woeseiaceae bacterium | reverse complement strand
GTCTTCAGGACGTCCGATCTCTGACGTCCAGAAAGGCATGACCTGCATCAGCCCGAGGGCGCCGGCAATGGATACGGCGTAACGGTCGAAGTTACTTTCGACATCAATGACCGCCAGCACCAGTTCCGGCGGCAATTCCCATCGCGTTGCTTCATAGTGTACGTGGTTGAGTATTCGCAAGCGCTCTTCCGGATCCGTCACCTGCTTCGAAAGTCGCGCGGACATGTCCGTCAGCCACACCTGCGCGGCGTAGTGGTCGTCGAAACTGTCGGCCTCGGACGCCACCGCCCTGAGCAGCTCTCGCAATTTGGGGTCGGGCGCTTCCTGCGCCTGGGGCAAGCCGGCCGTGACGAGACACAGACCGAGCATAGCCGCGTACCTCACGACTCTGAACATACCCGACGATCTTCCGTTATGGATTACCAAAGCCGAACCCGTATCAGCTTAGCGTCGAAGTCCTGAGCAATTCGAGAGCGGCATCACGTTTCAGCATCCGCGACTCGCTGTCGCGGCGATGCCGGTATTCCAGCTCATTGGACTCGAGACCACGATCGCTGATAACCAGCCGGTGCGGAATGCCTATGAGTTCCGCATCCGCAAATTTTACACCCGGACGGGCATCCCGGTCATCGAACAGGACGCTCAGCCCGAGCCCCTCCAGCTCCCGGTACAACGCCTCGGCAGCCGTGCGCAGCGCGTCCGATCGATGCATGTTGATCGGGACCAATGCGACGTCGAAAGGCGCGAGCGGCTCGGGCCAGATGATACCTTTGTCATCGTGGTTCTGTTCGATCGCGGCGCCGACAATCCGGGTAACGCCGATGCCGTAGCAACCCATGTACATGGCGACGTCCTTGCCATCCTTGTCCTGCACCGTGGCATGCAATGACTCGCTGTACTTCGTGCCAAGCTGAAAAATGTGTCCCACCTCGATGCCACGCGCGATGCTCAAAGTGCCCTTGCCGCCCGGAACCCGGTCTCCCTCGACGACGTTGCGAATGTCGACGGTCTCGCCGTGCGAGAGGTCGCGGCCGAAGTTCACGCCGGTGTAATGCACATTCTTCTCGTTGCCGCCGCACACGAAATCGGCCATGTTGCGCACGGCGTGATCGAAATACACCGGTATGGCCAGTCCGATCGGCCCGACGAATCCGGGCATACAGCCCGTGGCTTTGCGAACCGTTTCTACGTCGGCCATGCGCAAGGGGGAAGCCACGCCGGGCAGCTTTTCGGCCTTGATCGAATTCAATTCATGATCCCCGCGCAGGACGAGTGCGACAGGCTGATCCGTGCCATCGACGATCAGCGTTTTGACGATCCGCGCCGCCGGTACGTTCAGCATCGTCACCAGGTCGTCGATGGTCTTCGCGCCCGGTGTGCTCACTTTTTTAAGGGCGGCGCCGGGCGCGGGGGCCTTGCCCTCCGGCGGCAGGGTCGCCGCCGTCTCGATATTCGATGCGTAGTTGTCCTGCTCGCTCCACGCGATGGCATCCTCGCCGGATTCGGCGAGCACGTGAAATTCCTGCGAGCGGCTGCCGCCGATTTCGCCGCTGTCTGCGTCCACCACGCGAAAACGCAATCCGAGCCGTTTGAAAATGGCGGTGTAGGCCGCGTGCATCTTCCTGTAGCCCTCCTCGAGTGACGACTGGTCCACATGAAACGAGTAGGCATCCTTCATGATGAACTCGCGGGCTCGCATGACGCCGAATCGCGGCCGAATCTCGTCACGGAACTTGGTCTGAATCTGGTAGTAGTTGATCGGCAGCTGCTTGTAACTGCGCAACTCCCTTCTCGCGATATCGGTGATGACTTCTTCATGAGTCGGCCCGAAGCAGTAATCCCGTTCATGCCGGTCACGCATGCGCAGCAGGAGATGGCCGTACTTGTCCCAGCGCCCCGATTCCTGCCAGAGTTCCGCAGGCTGTACCGCCGGCATCAGCAGCTCCAGTGCACCGGCACGGTCCATCTCTTCACGAATGATATTCTCGACCTTGCGCAAGACCCTGAGTCCCAGCGGCATCCAGGTGAAGAGTCCGGACGCGAGACGCCGAATCAGGCCGGCGCGCAGCATCAACTGATGGCTGACGATTTCCGCCTCGGCAGGGACCTCTTTCAGTGTCGTTAGTCCAAAGTCGCTGAAACGCATGTATATTCGGGTCCGGTTTGAATGGCGGCGGTATTCTACACGACGCGCGTCACGACTCGCGAATCCGCCCCGCGCACGTGCTGGCAAAGGACAGGAAGTTTTTTTGAAAGAAGCGCGATATCCCATGGTCGCCGGAGAAGGCATTCCGGTACTTATGCTGGCAATAGCAGCGGCGGCACTTTGCGCATACTTCGTCGGTTGGATTACTGCGGTGCCGCTCGCATTGGCAAGCGCTGTACTTTTCCTCCTGTTTCGCGATCCGCATCGCCAGGTGCCATCGCATCCACTGGCGGCGGTCAGTCCCGTTGACGGCTACGTTGTCGAGGTAACGACTACGGCTGAAGGCATCAACGGCGCTGCCGCTCACAGGATAATTCTCCGAGTGGATGCTTTTGGCGCGTATACCGCGCGTAGCCCGGTCGAGGGAACGATCCTCGATCCGAAGGCCAAGCGCCCGGGCCCCGAGGCGGCCGGAGAGCATGCCGGCCTGTGGATTCGGACAGACGAGGGCGATGACGTGCTGTTGCGATTCCATGGCTATCGTTTGGGGCTCGCACCGCGAGCCTTTTCGCGTTACGGCGAACGCGTCGGACAGGGTGAGCGATGCGCCTACTTGCGGCTCACTCGCTACGCCGAAGTGTGGTTGCCTGTGCACAGCCGGGTGCAGGTCGTCAAGGGCCAGCGCCTGCGCGCCGGCAGCGACATCCTGGGAACCTTACCCCATCCATAAGTCACTTCGGGTATGAACACCGCATGCAACGTGGCAAAATTCGCCATTGCATCAAGG
>JAKEGN010000292.1 GCA_022615525.1 Woeseiaceae bacterium | reverse complement strand
TGGTCAAAGCAGCCGCGGGGCAGAGACTGGCAGCCGACGCGGCTGCCGAGGCACTCGCCATCGACCCCGACCTGGTCTACGCGCGGGCGTTGTTCCACTCCGCGAACATCGGCGATTATTCGTTCATCGGTGAGATCCAGGCACTCGAGAATGCTGCGAGGGAGTTGCCGAGCAACACGGAGCTTCTCGACGCGCTGGTGTATGACATGGTGTATGGAGGTTACCTCAAGGAGGCGCATGCTTATGCTGAACGCATTGTCGAGCTTGATCCCTTGTCGGCAGACGCCCACGTCCGGCTGGCCGACACCTTGAGTTCCCTTGATCGCCTGGATGAAGCACTTGCAGCGCACGTGCTGGTAGCGCAGTTCGGGGGAGCGGAGTACAAGCGGCAAAACGCTCGGGAAAAATTCTTGTTGTTCAATGATGACAGCGCCATCACGCAGCTCGAGGCTGCAGGAGATCGGCCTCCGGTCACCTGGCCGGTCTTACGGGAACTCGTGGCTGGCGCCCGTGATCCCGCCGCTGGCCAGGCCTATCTCGACCGCCGCATTCCGGAGATCCTGGCCAGCACGGATGCGCATGACAGGTATAGCGCGCAACTTTGGCTGAGCTTCCTATACCTGCACCTGGGTTTCCTGGACCGTTACTTCGAGCTGCTCCTCGACCACGACCTGACTGGCGCTACATGGACCGATGCGGATAACTGGATATATCAAGGCACAAAGCACCGGCGAACCGGTTTTACCGCCCATCCTCGCTATCTCGAGGTCGCCGAACTGACCGGCATAATGGACGCCTGGGAGCAACGCGGCCCACCGGATTTTTGCGAAAAGATCAGCGGCAAGTGGACTTGCGAGTAATTGCCCGCAATTCAAGTGCAAATCAAAGCTTTTACGCCTCGTGCATTCGCAAGGGCCGCGCCGCATCGCCTGGGCCGCTGACCTCGGACGATCTCAAGCCGTGCCGGTTTGCACGCCAGGACCCTGGTGACGCTCGCACTGGCCCTGCACGGCGCTGCGCGCCCAGACATAGGAAATAGCGCCGGTTACGATATTCGCGATGGCGTATGCGGCGAAGATTCCGGCGACGCCCCAGAACTGATTCAGCAGCAGCGCAACGGGAACATAGATCACGCCCATGCGGCCGACGCTGATGGCGACGGCCGGTAGCGGCGAGCCAATGCCGTTGAATGACGCGTTCATGACCATTACGACGCCGTAAGCACCGTAGCTGATCGGCGCTATCCACAGGAACAGTTGTGCAACGTCGGTAACGTGGCTGTTATCAGTGAAGAGCCCGGGCAGGAATCCGCTCAGGGCCGCGAGCAGAATCGCGATCACCAGCCCCGAGCCGAGGCAGAATAACAGGCACAGGCGCAGCGCTTCGTTGATCCGGTCTGCGTTGCCCGCGGACACGTTCTGCCCGACGAATGGACCGATAATCGCCGACATCGCGTAGAACAGCACCAGCGTTACGCCTTCGATACGACTGGCAACACCGAAACCCGCCACCGTTTCCGGACCGTAACCCGCCAGCATCGCGGTGATCACTGCCGTTGCGATCGGGATGATCGCATTCGTCGCAGCCGCCGGAATTCCGACGTGCAGGATGTCGACCCAGGAACTGCGCAGCTCTTTCGCGTGCGGCTTGTTGAAACTCAGCATGTCCATGCGATAGCGCATGAAGTAGAGCGTGCCGGCGAAAATCGCGGCCCGCGCAAGCAGTGCAGCCATTGCCGCGCCGTTCAGGCCCATCGCCGGTATCGGACCGATACCGAAGATCAGGATCGGATCCAGGATCATATTTAGAACTGCCGCGATAACCATCAGCCGGCTCGGCAACCGCGTATCTCCGGTCGCACGCATGCTGCTCATGCCGACCATGCCGACCACGACAAACGGCACGCCGATATACAGGATCGTCATGTATCCCGCGATCAGGGGGATCATGTCTTCCGGTGCACCGAGCATCCTGAACAGCGGCCCGATGGTCAGGATGCCGCAAATACACATCGCGCCGGTGATCAGGAAGGAGAGCAGCAGGCTGTCGGTTGCCAGTCGTCGTGCGCGGCGGTGATCGTGCTTGCCTATGGCCCGCGCCACGACCGACGACGTGCCGGCGCCGAGACCGATCGCCACGCTGGTGACGATCATCAGGATCGGAAAACTGAAACCGAGAGCCGCAAGTTCCCTGACACCGACCTGGCCGATGAACCACGCGTCGACGAAGCCCTGCAGCATCATGAGGAAGACGCCGTAGAGCACAGGCAAGGTCATGTCGACCAGATGTCGCCCTACCGACCCCTGGGTCAGCCTGGGCTGGGATTGTTCCATGGTGTATCCGGGAAGCTTGTTGCCGTAATCGCGCCAGAACGAACGCGATCGGGCCGGCGCACTATGACGCAGCACGTGCCCCGCTGTAAACCGGCCCGAGGGTCCCTGACGGCGTTGCGTTATCATGCGTCACGGCTTTCAGGCAGGTGGGAACTATGGCGCAGGAATCGATCGGGACTACTGACATCGAGCCAATTCGCGAGGCAGGAGCAGCCTGATGTCCTGGCGCAAACTCGGCTCCCGGACCGTCTTCGAGAATCCCTGGATCACCGTGACCGAGGACCACGTCATCAATCCCGGCGGCGGCGAAAACCAGTACGGCGTGGTGCATTTCAAGAACATTGCCGTCGCGGTCATACCGTTGGACGATGCCGGGAATACCTGGCTCGTCGGCCAGCAGCGCTATACGCTGGGCCAGTATTCCTGGGAGCTGCCGATGGGCGGCGCGCCGCGCAACGAAGCACCGCTGGACGCGGCGAGGCGTGAGCTCAGGGAGGAGACCGGGCTGACTGCCGCCGGCTGGACCGAACTGATGCGGCTGCACACCAGCAATTCGATCACCGATGAATTCGGCATCGTCTACGTTGCCACGGACCTCGAGCAAGGCGAGCCGCAGTTCGAAGAGACCGAGGACATCCAGATCCGCAAACTGCCGTTCGCCGACGCACTGGCCATGATCATACGCGGCGAGATTACGGACGCGATCAGCGTCGCAGGACTGTTGCGCCTTGCGGTCGAGCTCAAGTGGCAGAAAACGGAATGAGGCGCAGCAATCAGCCGCCTCGCTTTCTATCCTGCGATCCCTTTTTAATGGTCTTGTACAACTGACCTAGCGAGCGATCGCGCGCGCGGCGCTCCGCGATGCTGGCACTGTGCCGGAAATTCTCGGCTTGCAACTTATTCAGACGTCTAAGGCGATCCGCGTCGATGCGGCCGTCATCGATGGCCGCGCGCACGGCGCATCCCGGCTCCGTCTCGTGCGTGCAATCGCTGAAGCGACAGGCCGCGGCGAGCCCGGTAATCTCCGCAAACACATCGTTAAGCGCATCCTCGACATCGAGCAACTGCAACTCGCGCATGCCGGGCGTATCGAGCAGCCAGCCGCCGTCACCCAATCGGTGCATCGAACGGTTGGAAGTCGTGTGCCGTCCCCTGCTGTCCGATACGCGAACTTCGGCGGTCGCCTGACTTGTATTTGCCAGTGTGTTCAGCAGTGTGGACTTGCCGACTCCCGAAGAACCCACCAGTGCGACCGTCTGCCCGGTGTGGCACCAGCTGCGTAACGCTGCGACAGAATCAGGATCGCGGGCATTGATAGTTTCGACCAGTGAGCCGAGATCCCTGGCCTGGGCTGCCAGGCTCTCCACATCGTCGTGAAGGTCCGCCTTGCTGATGACGATCACCGGCGTCGCCGACCCTTCATGCGCCAGCGCGAGGTAGCGTTCGAGCCGTGCAATGTTGAAATCGTGGTCGGCCGAGGTGAGGATGAACAGCGTATCGACGTTCGCTGCAATCAACTGCACCTGACGCCCGGTTCCGGCCGCCTTGCGGCGGAACACGCCGAATCGTTCCAGCAACCTTTCCGGTACACCGCGCTCCGCGCTACGCAATACCCAGTCACCAACCGTAACCAGCAGCTCACCGTCACTGACGAAGCTGCGTGGCAACGGTACCGTGCTTACGCCAGCAGTACTGGCAACTTGTAGCACGCTTCGTTCGACGCCGAGCACACGCGCCGGCAGACTCCCGTCGAGTTCATCGACAACGAGCTGCGCCTGGAAATGCTGCCGCCAGCCGAGTTCTGCGAGGGTGATGCCGGTTTCCGTGCTCATGGTTCGCGCTCCGCCGGCAGTATAGAGCCTTTTCTGCTCCACGGACCCTCGGATGGATTCGTCTTTGCGAGGAGCGAAGCGACGAAGCAATCTTTAAAGCGAGTCATGCAAACCACAAGATTGCTTCGCTGCGCTCGCAATGACGGAGGTCCGCTCGCAATGACGG
>JAKEGN010000049.1 GCA_022615525.1 Woeseiaceae bacterium | reverse complement strand
GGTCTGTTCTTCGCACTGCTGTGGCGAATCTTCCGGCTGGCCGTGCGCGCTTACGAATCGGAGCGGCATTTCGAAGCATTCCTTGCCGTCGGCATCGGTACCTGGTTCGGTCTGCAGGCGTTCATCAATGTCGGTGTCAACATGGGCCTGCTTCCGACCAAGGGCCTGACGCTGCCGCTGATCAGTTATGGCCGAAGCAGCCTGATCATCATGATGATCGCCATCGGCCTGCTGCTGCGCGTGCACCACGAACTCGCGGTCGATGCACGTCCGGCAAACCGCCGCAAGCCACTTACGGGGCCGGGCAAATGAACGGTCCCTTACTGCGTCCGATCATGGTCATGGCCGGCGGCACCGGCGGACACGTCTATCCGGCGCTGGCGGTGGCACGCGCACTCTCCGCGCACTCCTGCCGCATAGTCTGGCTGGGTACGCAGCGCGGGCTCGAAGCGCGGATCGTTCCGGCGGCCGGCATCGACATGGAATGGATAAGTGTTCAGGGCCTGCGTGGCAAGGGAATCCTGACTCTCGTGCTTGCGCCGTTCCGGCTGCTGCTTGCGCTGTACCAATCTCTTCGGGCCATGCATCGCCACCGGCCGGCAGCCGTGCTCGGCATGGGCGGATTTGTCAGCGGGCCGGGCGGCCTCGCCGCGTGGATGACACGGCGGCCGTTGCTCATACACGAACAGAACGCGGTGGCCGGATTGACCAACAGACTTCTGGCGCGTCTTGCCCGGGTTGTGCTTCAGGCCTTCCCGGGCAGTTTTCCGCCCGGCCTCAAATGCGAAACCGTCGGCAACCCGGTGCGCAGCGAGATAACCGCGTTGCCGGAGCCGGCGCAGCGATTCAGCGCCCGGACCGGTCCCCTGCGACTCCTGGTACTGGGCGGGAGCCAGGGCGCGCTCGCACTTAATCGCGGCGTACCGGGCGCACTTGCGAGGCTGCCATCCGACAGGCGGCCGCTGGTGCGACACCAGACCGGCGAGCGCACGCTCGATGCGGCGCGCGAGGCCTACCGGCAGCATGGCGTCGAGGCTGAACTGCTGCCGTTCATCGAGGACATGGCAGACGCCTACGCCTGGGCGGACCTGGCGATCTGCCGCGCCGGGGCATTGACTGTCGCGGAACTGGCGGCGGCAGGTCTTGCCGCGATTTTCATTCCGTTTCCGGCAGCGGTCGACGACCACCAGACGGCGAACGCACGTCCCATGGTCGAGGCCGGAGCCGCTGCAATTATTGCCGAACGCGATCTGAATGACACGACGCTGGCCCGGCTCCTGGCCGAATGGCTCACGAGTCGTGACGAACTGTGCCTGCGCGCAGGGAAGGCGAGGGCACTTGCGATGCCGGATGCGTTGCAACGGATCACCGGCACCTGTCTCGAACTCGCGGGAGTGACGACATGATCAAGCGCATGCGCCGCATCCACTGCGTGCATTTCGTTGGCATCGGCGGGTCCGGCATGTCCGGCATTGCCGAGGTCATGCTGAGCCTCGGCTACCAGGTGCAGGGCTCGGACCTGAAGAACAATGCGCAGGTGCAAAGGCTCCGCAGACTCGGCGCCACCGTCTTCATCGGTCATGACGCGGCCAACGTCACGGACGCTGACGCCGTCGTGGTGTCGAGCGCGGTGGACAACAGCAATCCCGAAGTCGCTGCGGCAAGAAAGGACCTGTTACCGGTCGTTCCGCGCGCCGAGATGCTCGCCGAACTCATGCGTTTCCGTTATTCAATCGCGGTGGCCGGCACACACGGCAAGACCACGACCACCAGCCTGATCGCGAGCGTACTTGCGGAGGGAGGCCTCGACCCGACCTTCGTTATCGGTGGCAGACTGAAGAGCGCCGACAGCAACGCGAGGCTCGGCCAGGGGGAATACCTGGTGGCCGAAGCGGATGAAAGCGACGCCTCGTTCTCCCACCTGAAACCGATGCTCGCTGTGGTCACCAATATCGATGCCGATCACATGTCGACTTATGACGGCGATATCGAGAAACTCCGGCAGGGCTTCATAGAGTTCCTGCACAACCTGCCATTCTATGGATTGGCCGTCGTGTGCGCCGACGACCCCGGTAATCGCGCCATTCTTGGCAGAATCGGCAGGTCGGTAATCACTTACGGTGTGGATAGCGACGCGGACGTTCGTGCGCACGATATCGTTTTCAGCGGCGGCGCCTCGTCGTTTGCAGTAACTCGCGAAGGTCGTGACGACACGCTGAAGGTTCGGCTGAAATTGCCCGGCCTGCACAACGTGCGCAACGCACTCGCTGCAATTGCCGTTGCCGGTGAACTCCAGATCAGCGACAAGGCCGTAGCCGACGCCCTTGCCGGTTTCGAGGGTATTGATCGGCGCTTCCAGAATCTCGGCGAGATTCGCATCGCCGGCGGTCGTGTCACCCTTTTCGACGACTACGGCCATCATCCGACGGAAGTAGCTGCAACGCTGGCATCGGCGCGCAGCGGCTGGCCCGGGCGGCGCATCGTGCTCGTATTCCAGCCGCATCGCTACACACGCACCCGTGATCTGCTGGACGACTTTGCGTCGGTGCTGGCGAGCGCCGACGTACTCCTGTTGCTCGAGGTCTACGCAGCCGGTGAGGCACCGATTGCCGGCGCGGACGGTCGTGCGATCGCACGGGCGGTTCGCAGTCGTGGGGGTGTGGAGCCGGTTTTCGTCGAGTCACTCGACAAGCTGCCGGCTGCACTCGATGGGCTGCTGAAGGATGGCGACCTGTTGCTGACCATGGGTGCGGGAGACATCGGTGCTTTCGCCACCGGCCTGCCCGACAAACTTTCGGTGAAACCACGCCTGGAGCTTCGCAAATGAAAGCCGCCCCGCAGGAAACGTGGCACGAAACGTGGCACGAAACGTGGCTCGCAAACCGGCAGGTAAGGTCATGATGGCCGCGATCAAACCACCGCCGGCTGCCGGCGAGATCCGACAGAACGAACCGATGAGCCGGCACACCTCGTGGCGCGTCGGCGGTCCGGCCGAGGTCTTCTTCAAGCCTGCGGGACTCGAGGATCTGTCTGCATTCCTGCGCGAGCTGCACCCTGCGGTGCCGCTGTTCTGGTTCGGTCTTGGCAGCAATCTGCTGGTCCGGGATGGCGGCATACCGGGCGTCGTGATCGCCACGGCCGGAGTATTCAATGCGCTGGAAAGAATCGGCGACTACCGCGTTCGCGCCGGCTCCAGCGTTCCCTGCACACAACTTGCGCGGCAGTGCATCCGCTGGAACCTCGGCCCGTCGGAGTTTTTTGCCGGTATTCCTGGCGCCGTCGGCGGCGCCCTTGCCATGAACGCGGGTGCGCACGGTGGCGAGACCTGGGAACGCGTGCTTAACGTCACCACCATAAACAGGGCAGGGGAAGTCCGGCAGCGGCCGCCGCGGGACTTCAAGGTCGCCTATCGCCACGTGACCGGTCCGACGAACGAATGGTTCGTCGAGGCGGAGTTCGAATTCGATCCGCAGGCCAAACCGAGCATGGATGCGCTGAAAGCGATGCTGGCCCGGCGCAAGGACACGCAGCCGCTCGGATTACCGAGTTGCGGCTCGGTGTTCCGCAATCCGCCCGGCGATCACGCCGCCAGGCTCATCGAGACTGCAGGGCTCAAGGGGCATCGCATCGGCGGCGCCGAAGTCTCGGCCAAGCACGCCAACTTCATCATCAACCGCGATAACGCGAGCGCGGCGGATATCGAGCGGCTCATCACTTTCGTTCAGGAAACCGTGCGCGAGCAAACCGGTATCGAGTTGCAGCACGAGGTGCGCATCGTGGGCGAGGCGTCGAAATGAGCACTGGCGCAAGAGAAAAGCGCAATCGCATCGGCAAAGCGACGGACTTCGGTCATGTAGCTGTTTTGCTGGGCGGCACATCGAGCGAAAGAAAGGTGTCCCTGGATACCGGTACCGCCGTACTGACAGCGCTGCTGAAACGCGGTATCGATGCGGTTGCCTGGGATCCTGCCGAACACGGCATGCGGGACTTTGCCGAACGCGGATTCGACCGCGCCTGGATTGCATTGCATGGCGCCGGTGGTGAAGACGGGTCCATGCAGGGTGCCCTGCAGTGCCTGGGTACGCCCTACACCGGCAGCGGAGTCATGGCGTCCGCGCTGGCAATGGACAAGGTCCGCAGCAAGCAGCTGTTTCGCGCTGTCGGTGTGACGACGCCGGAGTTCGAGGTCATTCACGCCATCGACGACGCAAGGGCGGCAGCCGAACGACTGGGCTATCCACTGGTACTGAAGCCTGCGGGTCAGGGATCGAGTGTCGGCATGAGCAAAGTCCTCGGTCCCGGCGAGCTTGCGGCCGCGGCGAAACTGGCTCTCGGTTTCGGTGACCCGGCAATCATGGAGCGCTGCATCACCGGGGACGAAATCACGGTGGCCGTGTTGCAGGGCGAGGCTTTGCCCAGCATTCGCATCGTGACCCCGCGAATCTTTTACGACTACAAAGCGAAATACGAAGCCGACACAACACAGTACTTCTGTCCTGGAACGGAGGACACCGATCTCGAAAATGCATATCGCGAGACAGCAATGCGTGCATTCGAGGCGCTGGGTTGTTCCGGCTGGGGCCGCGTCGACCTGATGGCCGGCGGCGACGGTGTGATGCATGTGCTGGAAGTGAATACCGTGCCTGGCATGACCAGCCACAGCCTGGTGCCGATGGCGGCGAAAGTCGCCGGCATCGACTTCGCCGAACTCTGTTGGCGCATTCTCGAGACCAGCTTCGCCCGGGGGAACGAATTGCCAGCCATGGGAGTCGCCGCCAATGACGCGTAGGCAGGCGAAGAGGCGCAAGCCGGCAAGGACATGGCCGTTTGCCTTGCCGAAACTGCGGCTGGCCAGGGTCTCGGGCCTCGTGGTCGCCGTGGCAGCGATCGTTCTGACGTACCAGTTCAGCAGTCGTCTGTTGGACAGGCCGATTGCCTCGATCACGATCGAAGGACCGTTCCAAAGGGTCAGCGCGCTGCAGATCGAAGAGGTCATCAGCGACGAGCTGCAACACGGATTCCTCAGCGCGGACCTCGGCTTGCTTCGCGACCTCGTGGTCGGC
>JAKEGN010000291.1 GCA_022615525.1 Woeseiaceae bacterium | reverse complement strand
TTCTGTATCAGGGAGTGCAATTCGGGACTGGTCCTGCAGGGAATGGCCGGCACCCACGATAGCCAATTGCCGGCCCGGCGCCAAGCCCGGAGTCCTGGCGACAGTTGCCGTGCCATCTCATGACGCTGGATATGGGGAGATCGAATACATGAAACCTGTTTTCGCAGACCTGGTGAGCCTGGTGCTGATCGCACTTACGGTTGCCCTGACGCTCGCCTGGTATCCGCAATTGCCGGATCCCATGCCGATACACTGGAATGCGGCGGGCGAGGTCGATGGCTACATGCCAAAGGCCTGGGGCGTTGCCATGCTCCCGGCTACGGCGGCATTCATGTTCCTGGTAATGAAGCTCGTCTTGCTGCTGTCGCCGAAGCAACACAAGACGGACGAGCTGCTCCGGATGACCGCATTGTTCCAGGTTCTCCTGACGGGTTTCATGTGCACCATCGCGGTGCTCGTGCTCCTCGAATCCATGGGACACGACACGATGCTCGATCGGGTGATCTTCGGCGGCATCGGACTGATACTGGTGGTCGTCGGCGCTACCATCGGCAAGGTAAGGAAAAACTTCTTTCTCGGCATACGCACGCCGTGGACGATGTGGAGCGACGAGGTCTGGGACCGCACTCACCGGCTCGGCGGCAAACTGTTCATGCTGGCCGGACTGTTGCTCTTCATCAATGCGTTCGTCCGGCTGGATCTCCGCCTGACCTTGCCGGTGGTTGTCGTGCTGATGCTGATCCCGGTGGTTTACTCGTGGATCATTTACCGGGGGCTGCGCGACCGGGCCGGTAAGGACCCTGCCGGCTGAATTACGCCGCGCCCGTGACGGGCTTTCCCGTAAGCCAGGCTTTGCGCCGGGCCAGCACTGCCTGCGAAGGGTTCTCCGCCATGGTCAGGTAGCAGGTGTCCTCGGGCGGCGTTTTCAGCGTGACCGAAAAGCGCATCAACTCATCGCCGCGAAACACGCTGATGGTCACCACGTCGCCTTCGCGGTAGTCCCGCATCAGCGCATCCGCATTGGCCACGGTCAGCTTCAGGTTGTCGAGCGCGACCAGCTCGTCACCCGGCGCGAGCCCCGCCCTTTCCGCCGGGCTCGCCGCCTGCACGTTGGCTACCAGGTTCTTGCCGGCGCGATTGGCGAGGCTCGCCCCGAACCAGGCTTTGGTTACGCGCTCGCTGCGCGGTGCCGTGCCGCCCGAGTCCTTGGCATCTTCCGCCTGCCGCAGGCCGTACACGACGCCCACTTCCTCGAGCAGCTGACGCAACGGCAGGTCGGACGTGCCGCGCACGTAACGTTCGAAGAAGTCGCCGAGCTCGGTGCCGGATACCGAGGCGGCCACCGACTCGAAACCGCGTTCCGGCATCGCTACGCCGGTTTCCCCGTAGCGTCGCCAGCACTCTTTCATGACATCATCGAGCGAGCAACGGCCATCGGTCAGGTGGCGCAGCGTCAGGTCCAGGGCCAACGCAATCAGCGCTCCCTTGGTGTAGTAACTGACGATCGCGTTGGGCGAGTTTGCATCCTGCTTGTAGAACTTGATCCACGCGTCGAAACTCGACTCTTCGACGGTCTGGCGGAAGCGGCCGTGCGCGCGAATCACGCGGGTGACCGTCTTGGCCAGCAGGTCGAGGTAGCTTTCCTGCGTGATCAATCCGGCACGCAACAGCATCAGGTCATCGTAATAGGACGTTATGCCCTCGAATACCCATAGCTGGCCTGTATAGGTCTCCTTCTGCAGGTCGTATGGCGTGAAACCCTCGGGACGCATGCGCTTCACGTTCCACAGGTGGAAATACTCGTGGCTGCAAAGACCGAGAAATTTCCGGTAGCTCTCCTTGACCGTGGTTTCCCCGCGCACCGGCAGGTCGGAACGGCTGCAGAGCAGGCTCGATGAACAGCGATGCTCCAGCCCGCCGTAGGCATCTTCCTGCAGCATCAGCAGGAAGACGTACTGGTCCAGGTTCTTCGGTCGGCCGAGAAACGCAAGCTGCTCGGCGCAAAGCGCGGACAGGTCACGGCAGATCCTGGCCATGTCGACCCGCGAGGTACCGCGAATCGCGATGGTGTGCGGTATGCCGCCGGCTTCGAACTCGCCGATCTGCAATTGCCCGATCTCGAACGGGTGATCAATGAGTTCGGCGTAGTCGTCGGCTTCGTAACTGCCATAGCCGTACTTGCGCGCATCGCGGGCGCGCATCGCTGTCACTACCCGCCAGTCCGTGCCGATGCCTTCCGGCGGCGCTTCGACGACAAGCTCGCAGGGATGATGCTCCTGCCCGGCGACTTCGGGAAAAACGCAGGTGCCATTGAAGTAGGCGTGCGTAGTATCGAGATGCGCACCGCGCACGCTCGCATCGTAGGCGAAGATATCCAGTACCAGCGTCAAAGGCGCCTCGACAGGCTCGGCAAGCCAGCTGCTCTTGTCGACCTTCTCCAGCCGAACTTCCCGTCCCTCGGATTCCGCCCGGATCGACACCACGTGCTTGGCGTAGTCCCGGATCATGTAGCTGCCGGGTATCCATGCAGGAAGCCTGAACACCTGGCCGGATCGATCAGGCCTCTGCACCTCCAGCGTCACTTCATAGAGATGTGCGCCGGCATTCGCGGGACGAATCCGGTAACGGTGCTCCGGCGCTTCTGGTTCCTTCGTCATCTGCGTGCAGCTTTGCGTATCGGTTCGTCGAGTTTCAGCGTCAGGCACTTGGCGGAGCCGCCGGCCTTGAGGAACTCCGACAGTCCGATCTCGTGAACTTCGAACCCGGCGATCGTCAACCTCGCTTTCAGTGGCGCCGAGGCGCGGTTGAGAAAGACGTGGTGCCCGATGTTGACCGCATTGCACGCGAAATTCCCCGCGTCGGCGGTATCCACGACGATACGCTTGTGCGACGGGATACGGCTTTCGATGGCGATGCGTGAATCGTAATCGAAGGCCGGCGGGTGATAGACGAGGAACCCGTCCGTCAGCGGACAGAAACAGGTATCGATGTGATAGAAACGCGCATCGGTGAGGCGAATGGAGACCACATCGACATCGAAGAACGTCCGGATTTCGGCATGCGCCTCGATTTCCGTGCGAAAACCATAGCCCGTCCACAGCCAAGGGCCGCCGCGGTCGAACAGGCAATCGCCTGCGCCTTCGAAGCCGATCTTCTCGTCGAGGTCCAGCAGCTCGTAGCCGTTGTCGCGGAACCACTTCTTGAGGTGCGGTTCCTCGGGGCGTCGTTCGTGTGGCATGAAATGGCTGGCGATGGCTTTTTTTCCATAGACCACGCCGGCGTTGGCGGTAAAGACGAGGTCCGGCAAATGCGGTTGGGGTTCCATGATGACGATCTCGGCGTGTTCCGCGAGCGCATCGCGCAGCGTCTGCCACTGATGTGCGGCCAGTTCGAGGTCGGGAGTGCCCTCGTGACCCGCCATCCAGGGATTGATCACGTAGTCCACCGA